>JAOZVK010000552.1 GCA_029938185.1 Bacteroidales bacterium
ATGATTCTGTTTCTTAACTAATTTTATGTGTTTTTGTGCAACATTTAAGTAATTAATAAAATTTTAATATTTAAAAGCCTACTCTATTAAGCGATTTTCGGCTTCCTCGCATATTATATTTAAAATGGTTGCAGATTAAACTTTGTCAAATTTGTTTTTGTCTTTTAATTAATTGATAATCTGTAGTAGTGAAATTATTTAGAAATAAGCAAGGTAAAAAGGCTCGAAGAGCCAAAAAATAAAAAAAGCGTAGAACTGCAACTAATTGGTTTTTGAGGTTCGGACAACCTTTAGACTCCTAATAAGTTTTATCTACGCTTTAATATAGTTTCAACATTATTTTTCTTGTAGCCTGTTAGAAATTGTCCGATTTCAAAAAGCAAGAATTAGCTGACGCTTAGTTTTTTGTTTTGCAAACTTAAAGATAAAGTCTACAAAGTCCTTTTATGTCAATATTTGAACTGTAAATAAATTTATTATAATTATTAATAGTTTGATTTTATGAATATTAAAGTATAAAATAATAATAATGATATTGACATAGCTTTTCTACACACTAATTTTTACTAATTTTGTAAGGTCTTTAAACTATTTTTAATGTTGCTTATAATATGAAACAAAATTTGAATAATTTACAAAAACCTATTTATATTCTGCTACGGAATAAAATACCGTAGCAGATAAAAAACTTTAAAAACAAAATTCTTATTATAAACATTACTTACTCTGAGGAGCAATTGGGCGTTTGTAAAATTTTAATATGTGTTAAATTATAAATTTACTGGCTCTTAAAGTTTACTTATGCACAAATTTATTTTTAAATATTAAATATTAAATATAATAGCTTTTTAGCCCGTTAATTAAACATACCTGCATAATTTCACATATTATTTCTTTTTCTTTTTAGCTTTTACTTTAATTGAATACATTTTTACAAACCCACCTGTAAGTCCCGTAATAATTAGATCCAGTGGTCTGTATTTAGTTACAACCTGACAATTACCATCTGGCGGTGTACTTACATCAGTTCTTCCAAGTGGCAAAAACCCCAAAAACAACCATATCTGTCGTCCTTTGTCATAAGTGTAAGTTCTGCCCGTACTTTCACCTTTTTTCTTTAAATGTACCCACACTTGTTTTTGTTGTCATACAAGAGGGCAACGTTAAAGTTAAAAACAGTGCAATAATGCTGAAAATAATAATTTTCTTCATAATAAAAGTATTGTTTGCAATCAGTTTCCCAAAAGGCAAGGTTTGAAAATTTAAGTATAAAAAAGCGTGGAAACTGTAACTATAATCTATTTGTAAATTCAATAAAAATCTTCTGATACAAATCAGAACTAATCCTTACCTAATGGTTAAAATCTTTTTCTTATTTTTGTAACAGCTTGATTAGGATATTTTATAGACAAAATGATAAGTTATAAACGCTTTTTATAATAATAATTATAAGACATTTTTATTTTAAATAATATTTCTTTTTTCTTACATATTACAATTTGTATAACAATACCAATTACTATATAGTTATCTAACAAATTTTTTTACTCATTTTAAATAAAGGTTTATGTTTTGAAATATTATTAAATACTTAAAAACTAAAGTTTTATTGATCAATTTTTATTAAATCATCATATAGGAGTTTTTTAGATTTATGTTTTCCTAATTTAAAAAACAAGAATTTTCTTATACCATCTTTTCGCCAAAGGCAGTATTGGTTATCTATTATCGATATTACTTTACCTTCTTTTTTATTTTTGTATAAAGCTCTACAACCAACATAAAATCCTCTTATATTTCGTTCTTTTTTACCTTTTTTTCCATATACATCTCCACTTGCAATATAAAATATTTTTTTTAATCCCTTAAAAGTGTAATATATTTCAAGGTTTTCAATATAAACACCACCTGGTACACTTTCAATTACATTGTTTATCGCTTGTTCAATATTTCGTCCTTTCAGTTTTTCATAATTTTCTATAATTTTTTTCTTTGTTTTTCGCCTTGTTTTTTTACGTTCTAAACCCTTTACCTGACTTTCATCAAAACCTGCCGATGTGGATAATAAATAATGTTTTGCTCTAAGGTTTACATTTTTTGTAGATGCTAATGTCATTTTACCTGCTTCGTGTAATTTTATTTTCCGTGTGATGCATCCGGTAAAGCTAATTGCTATCAATATTATAGCAATCATAAAAACTCCTGAAATATTTCTATTTTTCATATCGAAAAAAGTATTGTTTGCAATCAATTCCACAAAAAGCAAGGGGTTTAAAATTTACATAAAAAAGCATAGGAACTGTAACTTTTATTTATCTTTGAAATATTGTCAAATTTTTTTTGTTGCAATTAAAAACACACAATAAGTATATTGTGAGTATTCATATTATCTCTTTTAGAAGTCTGATAAATTTGGCAATTTTCAAATAAAAAAAATATGTTAAACGCTTTATATATTTATTAAAACATAGCAAAGGTATTTAAAAATAGAACTGCTTTTAAGGTGTCAAGCTTTACGGAAGATAAAAAATAAAAATGTCTTATATTAGGCTGAATGTCTGTTGATTGTAGAAATAAAATAAAAATATCGCCTTAACACTCCGAAAAATGAAAAATAAATTACTATAATTGCATAATGAAATATTTTAGTTTTAGCAAAAAACATAGGATTGATTTAATAGAAAATATCATATTGGGCAATAAAGAAAAGGTAAAACAAATTCTTACAAGCCAATATGAAGACAATTTGCTTTGGTATATAAAACAAGAACATAAGATTCATAATGTAACTAAAAGAAATATTTTTTTACGATTAACATTTAAAGAATTTATTGAGTCTGACATTGCAATCTTGTCAGCATTAAAAACCAAAAAACAAATTACTGAAAGGCTAAAAAATATTGCCTCTATTTTATGCAATCGGTTTACGAACGGAGAAAAAGTTTTGGAAGAACTTGATGCTTTGTTTGGTTTATTTCCTGAAATCGAAAACGAGATAGACCAAAAAGCACAACAAAAACCTTTTGCAGACGAGTTGTTTATAGACAGAGTACACGATTCTGTTCAAAACAGAAAAGTAGTAAACAATATTCCAACAAAATATTACCTATTGGCATTACAAAAACTACCCTATGCAAGTAACAGAAAACTTGCAGGTTCAAAAAGTGGACATGAAAAACTGTTGAGATGTCGGGATATTATTTTATTTCGTAATTTTTTTAATAAAGAATATACAGAAATATCTCCAAGTTTTAAAGGAATTTACAACGAAAAAGCAGCTCGTACATGGGCAACACATTTATCGGAATGTATGGGAAAGTTGATAGAATTGGCTCTTATATTAAAAAAAGAAGATGACATAAAAATGAAAAATAAAGGAAATGATTTCAGAACAAGATAAAATATTAATTGATAAATATGCAAATGATAATTTGTCGGAAGACGAATTAAAACTATTTGGCAAAAAAATAAAAGACAACGATTTTGCAGATTATGCACGCAATTACACTAAGGCTACACTAACAATTCAAACTTTTTTGGAAAAAATTGATATTGAACCCGAAAAAACAAAATCATCGGAAAAAACTCACAAAATAAAAATTCTACAAATATCACTGGCTATTGCAGCAAGCCTAATAATAGGAATTTTCATAAAATTTTATACTGCAAGCATA
>JAOZVK010000113.1:0-5436 GCA_029938185.1 Bacteroidales bacterium
TGGCAGAGTTTTATGGAAAGGAAAAAAAAGATTTGATGCAAAAATATTTTGGAGTCTGGTTTGTTATAATATCAGAGTGTTAACTGGTCATATTTTAGAAACAATCAAAGAACAGGATAAACAAGCCAAAGCAATAGTTTAAAACTCTTTTTTTAAAATCATTAAATTTCAAAAGGATACATGCGTCTTGTTGATAATGAAATTGATAAATATCCAATTATTTTAACAAAAAAATACAAATGTATAACGATACAAGCAAAAATATAGAAAATATTACTGTCCTGATTCAAAATAATTCAAAAATTGAAAATTTTGAAAACAGGAATAATACAAACTTGGACTTTATAGACGCACACTAATTAAAAACAAATGAATATATTAATGTTTAACAACGAGTTTCCACCACTTGGAGGAGGAACAGGTACAGTAAACCTTGAGTTATTAAAAAAACTATCCAAGAATAAAGATATAAATATTGACTTAATAACATCATCAAGAAGTAAGAAAAAGGAAATAGAACTTTTTTCTTCAAATATAAGAATAATAAAATATCCTGTTAATAACAAAAATATTCATCATTCATCTAATATAGAACTGATTAAATACACGATAAAATCGGTTTTAGGAGGTTTGTATTATTCAAAACAAAAGAAATATGATTTGTGTTTTGCGTGGAGTACTGTTCCAGCTGGTTTTTCGGCATTTGTTATAAGAATTTTTCGTAAAACTCCTTTTTTAGTTAGAATTGGAGGTCCTGATATTCCTGGCTTTGAAGAAAGATATAGTTTTATATACAAAATAATAAGCCCAATAATAAAGATTATTTGGAAAAAATCATCACTGTTGATAACCAAATGTAAGTTAGAAAAAGATATGGTATTGCAAATAAACAAAAAACTACCAATAAATACAATATTTAACGGAATTGATACTGTAAAGTTTTATCCATCAGAACATAAAGTAAATAATAGTTCAAATATCAGAATAATATGTGTTGCAAGACTGATAAAGCGTAAAGGGCAAGAGATACTCCTTAGAGCTATTAGCAATTTAGCAAAACAAGACATAAATTATGAAGTTGATTTGGTTGGTACTGGAGACGATTTTGATAATTTGCAGAAACAAACAAAAGAACTAAATATTGAAAATAAAGTATTATTTTCGTCTTATATAACTCGAAATAAAATAATTGAACGTTATCATAAAGCTGATATTTTTGTTTTGCCATCATACAATGAAGGTATGAGCAATGCTTTGCTCGAAGCAATGGCATGCGGACTTCCTGTTGTTGTTACTGATGTTGGTGGAACACCAGAGCTTGTTAAAAATGGGAAAAATGGATATATATTTGAAAAAGGAAATGTAAACGAACTTCAAAAAATACTTTATGAGATTTATCACAATAAAAACAAACTGAATGATATGGGTAATGAATCCAGACAAATAGCTGAAAATAATAGTTGGGAAGCTATTAGCGAAATTTATACTAATCTTTTTAAATCATATATATAATGTGCGGAATAGCTGGTTTTAATTTTTCGGATAAAAATATTATAAATAAAATGTGTAAAGTATTGGAACACCGAGGTCCAGATGCTCAAAAAATTTATACCGATAATTTTGTGTCTTTGGGACATAGGCGTTTGTCAATCATAGATTTATCTGAAAACGCCACACAGCCAATGTATTACAGCAATTATGTTATAATATTTAATGGAGAAATTTATAATTTTGAACAAATAAAGAACAGGCTTATAGCAAAAGGTCATCAATTTATAACTAAATCTGATACAGAAGTTATACTTCATGCATATCAAGAATGGGGCGAAGAATGTGTAAATAGTTTTAATGGAATGTGGGCTTTTTGTATTTATGATATTAAAAAGCAAATTCTTTTTCTTTCGAGAGATAGATTTGGTATTAAACCTTTATATTATTTTTTTGATGGCAATACTTTTATTTTTGCTTCTGAAATTAAAGCTATTAAGCAACACAAACTTAGCCTTAGTATAAATAATACTGCACTAAATCATTTTTTTTATCAAAAATATATAGGAGCTAATCATAGTATTTATCAGGAAATAAAAAAAATAAATCCATCTGAAAATATTATTTTTGATATTAAAAAGAAATGTATAATAAAAAAGAAATATTACGATATTGAAACCGAAATTAGTAAACAAAAAAATATAATAATAAGTAGTAGACTTAATAGAATTGAATCTATTATAAATAGCTCCGTTACAGGTCGTTTAGTTTCCGATGTTCCAGTTGGGAGTTTCTTGTCGGGGGGAGTTGATTCTTCGCTTATTTCGGCTATCATTGCAAAAAATAAAGAAAACCTTTCTACATTTTCGATTGGTTTTAATGAAAAAACATTTGATGAAATACCGTTTTCAAATGAGGTTTCTAAACACATAAAATCAAATCATTTTTACAAATATCTTAGCATCAACCAAGACTTAATAAATTATGTATTTAGTAATATTGATGAGCCGTTTGGCGACCCTTCTGTAATTCCAACTTATTTACTTTCTAAAATCACACGAGAAAAAGTTACAGTTTCGCTTTCGGGCGATGCAGGTGATGAAGTTTTTGGAGGCTACGATACTTACAAAGCTTATCAAATATCGAAGTTAATTCCTGAATTTACTATTAAAGCAGGGAAGTATCTTACAAGTTTTTTTAAGGCATCAGACAAAAATTTATCATTGTCATACAAAATGCAAAAATATTTTAATGATTATGATAAAAATGCAAACAGACGACATTTAAACTGGATGTCTCAAACAAATAACTATTTACGTAAACATATATTACAAGACAATTTTATTGATAATCATAATATAATTTCGGTTTCCAAAAAACACACACTACTTTCGGTACAGCTTAATGATATTGAAAATTATTTACCAAACGATATATTATATAAAGTTGATACAGCATCAATGCTTAATTCGCTCGAAGTAAGAGTTCCGTTTCTTGATTATAGTTTAGTTCCATTGGTTCTAAGTTTGCCAGACAAATACAAAATCAACTATTTGAGAACTAAATATCTACTGAAAAAAATATCTAAATCGTATATACCTTCAAAAATTATTAATAGAAAGAAACTAGGTTTTTCTGTTCCAATTTCTCATTGGATTAAAAAAGATAGTTTGATAAGAGAGTTTATACTTTCACCTGTTTATTACAATCATAATTTAATAAACTATAAATTTATTAAGTATTTAGTAAAAGAACATGATAGAGGTATAGCTGATAATTCAAGAGTTTTGTGGCTTTGTTTTGTGTTCAATTTTTGGTACTATACTCACTAAAGAACACTCCTAAAAAATTCTTAATTTTGTTTAAGCGGACTCTTATCTATTAGTTAGAAATTTTAAAAACCTTGAACGCAAAGCATCACTCATAAGGCCTTTTTTGACTGGTGACAATTTTAGAAATGCACCAACAAAACCTCTCATAAATGCATGCGAGTTACTATTTGGATTATCAAATATAAAGTTTTGTAAATTTCCTCTTTCAAAAGATTGTAATATTACTCTTTCGTATGTACTTTCGGGGTGTATTACTCTTTCTTTTCTTTTGTGTAGTTGAATTGATTTAGGCTTACATTTTAAAACACAAACTCCACAACCCAAGCAAATATCATTATTGACTTCGGGTAATTTTTTTCTTTTAGTATTTGTGTCTTCGTCAGGATTCATTTTAATAGCATCAATTGGGCAAGCTTTGGCACATCTTCCACAACCTGTACAAATATCATTTTCAACTTTGGCGATAAATGTTGATGTAACTATGGTGTTAGAGTATCCATGTTTGCTAATTCCAAGTAATAAATTACAACAACAACTACAACATTGGCATAAAAACGAAACTCTATTTTGCACATTATCAGCATTTAAAACTAAACCTTTTTCTCTTGAAATATCCAAATTATCAAGCATTTCACTTTTAGAAACCTCACGAGCCAAGTTGTTTCTTATAAGATAATCGGCAGCAACACCAAATGATGAACATGTTTCGAGAGCAATATCGCATTTTTTTTCGTCCAAATGCAATTTTTCGTGTCTGCAAGAACATATACCAACCGAAAACTTATCGGTTTTTTGAACAATTTCATAAGCCTTTTCATAATCAAGAATCTGTACATATTCTGAAGGTAAAACAGCTTCGGTGTGAGGAACAGTACGCATTATTGATATTTGCTCATTATTTCCAAAGTTTGCTTTATAAAAACTGTTTGGCGATTGTATATAATCTTCAAATAAATGTGCCCATTTAGTAGTATTTAGATTTTTACCTGTCCGCATCATAGTATATTCAAAAATACCAACAGCCAAAGGTGACATAATATATAGGAATTTGTCTTTAATTTTAACATCAACAATCAAACCCTTAGAACATGAGGAGTTTAGCAAAGCTTGAAGTTTGTTTTTTTCTATTTTTGTTACTCTTTGTATTTTGTTAAAACTCGAAAGCGAATATGGCATTTTTACTACCAAATTAGCTTCATCAGCCGAGTACAGCTCTTTTAGAATAGCATAAAATTGTTCATTCATAGGTGTTCTAAAAGTTCCACCATCTATTTTTTTTCCTAATTGTGTATATATATCTTTGCCAACTAAATGTCCCATAATTTATTAATTTAAGTTATCCATACAAAAGTTTTATTATATTCTGTTTGATATTATTATATATTCAACCAATTATTTTGTGTAAGTAACACATTAAATAGGTTTAAGACCTTAATTAAATTTAAACTCTTTTTGATATTTTGGTTTTAGTATATCAAGTAAATTACCTTTTTGCACGAGAACAAAGAGTCCTTTTTTTTGTGCATATTTGTCAGCCTCTGATTGTATACGAATACCAGCAACTGCTCCCAGTAAAATTTTTCCTTTTAAATCAAACACACGAGGAGGATGTTCTATTATCTTATGTAATCGCTTTATATGATTCTTTACATCTTCTACTTTTAATGTTGTTTTAACTTCAGTTGCTACCACATAAATATCGTTTGTAGAAAACAAATCAATTTCGTAGTAATTTTGTTTGTTTTTATACACTTCTACATTTTCAAAAGTATTTTGTAAAAAAATATCAAGGTCTTTAAAAAGGTCAATCAAACCAGGTCTTACAAGACTTTCTACAAAAAAACTCCAATTACCTTCAAGTTTCCTCATTCTCCTTTGCCATTCTTGTCGGTCTTTTTCTCGTTTTTTTTCATATTCTTCTTCTCGTTTTTTTCGTGCAGCTTCTTCTCTTTTTCTTCGTGCAGCTTCTTCTAACTCTCTTCGTTTAGAAGCTTCTAATTCTCTTTGTTTTTTTTTTTCATCTTCTTTTATTTCAGCCTCTTTTTTTCGTTCTTCCTCTTCTCTTTTTCGTTCTTCCTCTTCTTTTTTTCTTGTTGCTTTTTCGATTTCAGCCTCT
>JAOZVK010000113.1:5536-12702 GCA_029938185.1 Bacteroidales bacterium
TTGCTTTTTCGATTTCAGCCTCTTTTTTTAGTTCTTCTTCTTCTTTTTTTCTTGTTGCTTTTTCGATTTCAGCCTCTTTTTTTAGTTCTTCTTCTTCTTTTTTTCTTGTTGCTTTTTCGATTTCAGCCTCTTTTTTTAGTTCTTCTTCTTCTTTTTTTCTTGTTGCTTTTTCGATTTCAGCCTCTTTTTTTAGTTCTTCTTCTTCTTTTTTTCTTGTGGCTTTTTCGATTTCAGCCTCTTTTCTACGTTCTTCCACTTCTATTCTGCGTTCTTCTGCATAAATTCTACGTTCTTCAGCGAAAGTTTTCCGTTCTTCTTCCAAATTTTTTCTAAATTCTATTGATTGTGTTTGAATTAATTTTAATACACTTTCATAAGTTAATTTATCCATCTTTTCTAATTTTTACAAAAAAATTCCTAATTATCACAAATATAATATTTTTTTTTGATATATGCATAGTTTTGAATTTCAAAACTATTATTTTTTATAATATTTTTTAAGCATGCTTTCTGTTTCTTTTGAATTAGTCGGCTTTGCCAGTATTTTTTTTTCGTGATTAAGCAGATAAATTTTGGGAGTAAATTTTATATTATATTTTTTTATTAATGGTGATTTTAGTCCAAACAAATCCGAAACATTAATCCAATTTAATGAATATTTTGAAACAATACTTTCCCACTCATCTTTATTAAAATCAAGCGAAATAGCTATTACTTTTAGTCCCATTGGGTTATATTTGCTATATATTTTTTTAAGTTTGTCAATCATTCTAATACAATGCGTGCATTTTGTTCTCCAAAAAAATAATAATATATATTCGGCTTCAACTTCTGATAATGTAATTAATGAAGATGATAATGACATTAATTGAAAATCTTGTGCAATGCTTCCAATCGCATTATTTTTTATATGCTTTATTACATTTTGTTTTTCTTTTGAGTTTATCTCAATAGCACATTGTTTGTTAAATGAATATTTTTTGAGTAACCAATCAAGAATTTCAATATTTTCGTTTTTTTCAAATAATTCAAATATTTCATTTAATACAAAATCATTCATTTTTTTATTTACAGCTGCTTTTGTCATTAGCATATTAACAGCTTTTTTATATTGTTGTGTATTAGTATTTTTATAAAACTCATAAAAATAGGCTCTAATTTTAAGTGCAATAATAGGACTGCGAATTAATCTTGAATCGGAAAAATCTATATTATCGAAAAAATGTTTTTTTAAGAACTTTTTTTTATTAGTGTTTGCTTTATTATTTTTTGGAATTTGTTGAGCCAAAATATACTTTGTAAACAGTTTGTTTTTATTATTTTTAATAATAGTGTTTAGTTCCAAATATTTTTTTTGTTCAAGCTTATTTATTCTATTTAGTTTTTCCAAACTATCAAGTTTTGAATAACTTATTTTCCAAATTTGTGAATCAAAACTATTGATAATTTTAGTCGTTTTATAATACAATGTATTATCATCTGAATTTTTAAATTCTATTGTTTCATGTAATTTTAACAAATCTGCTTTAAACGAAATGTTTTTTTGCGTAAAAATTATATCAATAAAATACCCACTCGAAAATAATATTTTGTAAATACCTTGTTCACTATTTTTAGGCAAATTAAATATATAATTTTTATTATCAATTGATATTGCAGTATCTATAACTTGATTTTTATAGCCATAATATGACAATAAATATGCTTTTGTACCATATGTATTATCAACACTTGCTTTTATTTTAAATGAAGTTTGCGAAAATACACCTTCTGTTGATAGTATTATTAAAAAAAGCAATACTATTTTTTTCATTGATAAGGTCTTCAACCTATTTAATGTGGCTTGAGCGTTCTTATAAACTACTGTCATATAGTTAATTAAAAATAAATGCCGAAAAACTTTTGTTAGACTACTTATAGTTAGTATTTCTGTAAAATTCTTATTAATAGTATTCATATAATTGTGTATTAAGACATAAATTGCTCAAATTTATAAATGTAATAATTTGACAGGATTAACATGATTAACAGGATGTTTTAAACATGTAAATCTTGTCTAAATAATACTAAAGAAACTTATGACTTGTTTCAGTAGTTATACAAATGTTTTTCTATATTTATTTCTTGCTAAATTACATATTAAGTAGGCTAACAAAAGTTTTTCAATATTTACTTATTCATAACTTTTTGATTAAATTGTCTTTATACTAATGCGTATGAAACTATAAATAGGTCGAAGACCTTAATTCTCATATTATTAAGATATTAATAGAATGTGCGTAAGCAACATTAAATAGGTCAAAGACCTTAATAAATATCCCAGTTTCCTTTTAAATAATATCTATAAAGAACAGGATTATGTACTTTATTGATTTCTATTGAGTCATTTTTTGGAAGACTCGGATAAATATTTTTTCCAAAAGAAGTCATCATTTTCATAGATTCTTTATTTATCCATTCTGTTTCGATATTATCAAAATCAATACTAAGCAAAGCTTTATTAAGTTGTTTTTGATTAAGATGCTTCGAGCCAATTATCCAGCCCCATTCTCCAAGTGTAATAATTTGATTATGTATCGGTTTAGTTGTAAAACCTGCCAACTTCATCGTATTATTAATACAAAGAAACGCTTTTGTAGCATAGTATGGACTTCCTGCCTGTGTAATTATAAATCCGTGAGTTTTTAAATTTTTATAGCACAATTTATAAAATTCATAAGAATATAATCTGCCAAGCTCAACAGTTCTTGGGTCGGGCAAATCAATTATTATTAAATCGAAATATTTATTAGTTTTTTCGAGAAAATTATATCCATCCTGATTTATTATTGTAACCTTATCATTGTTTAATGCACCTTTATTTAGTTTTTTAATAATTTTATTTGACATACCAAGTTCCGTCATTGCAGGGTCAAGGTCAACTAATGTAATACTATTGACATTTGGGTATTTTAATATTTCTCTGACAGCACAGCCATCGCCTCCGCCAAGAACCAATATATCATAATGTGTTTTTGATAGTTGCATAACCGGATGTACCAAAGGTTCGTGATAAACAACTTCGTCGAGAGTGCTAAGTTGTTGATTACCGTTGATAAACAACCAGTAATGGTCTTTCCATTGTGTAATAACAATTCGTTGATACTTACTTTGTTTTGTATAAACTATTTTATCTTTATATTTTTTTTGTTCACCAAACAAAATAATTGGTTTAGCCATAAAAAATCCTAAAACAATAAATACAGCAACAAGTGTCGAAAGGATCTTTACTTTGATTCGAGTTGTTTTATTTAAGTATTTCCAAAGAATAATAAATAGTGCAGTGGCTACCATAAAATTTACTGCACCTAAAACAAAAGGAGTATATGTTAATCCTAAAAAAGGAAGACCAACAAAAGCAAAAAATAATCCTCCAGCAAGACTGCCATAATAGTCTTTTTCGATAATAGAAGCGATATTAACTCTTAGCGACTCAAACTCATCGTTTAATCTTACGGCAAGAGGAATTTCCATTCCTATTAAAATACCTATAATTATGCTTAAACTATATATGATAAGTCCATGATATACTGAAAATGCTACAACAGAGTAGACAATCAAAGATGAATATGAAACTAATACTGATAGGGCAAATTCAATATAAATAAATTTTTGTATTAGATTGGTTTTTATATATCTACTAATACCACTACCTAAGCCCATCGAAAAAAGCATGATGGAAACAATCATTGTCCATTGAAATACGGAATTGCCAAGAAAATAAGTAGCAAGTGTTGATAATATATATTCGGCTACAATACCCGATAAGCCAGTTGCAAAAAGTGCAAGTTTTAAAATATTAGAACGTAGTTTCAAAGTTATGTAGAATAAAATGGTATATTTTTAATAATTTGTACTGGTTTGTTGCATATTGCCTGTTTAAAACTGTCGGTGTGGCTTCAATACCACGCCGACAGTAGGCGATTATGTTATTGATTTTCATTGCAATTTAAAACAACATGCAATGCATAAGTAAGAATATGAAACATGTTTCAAACCACAACAATATTTTTAATAAATTTATACAAAAAATAAAAAACACCTAAAAATTAATAATTTAACAAAAAAAAATCAAAACTCATTTTTACAAAAGAATTTTGACCTTTTTTATTCAAGGAAATATAAAAAATATGGGTTCATAAAGATTATTTACGCATAAATTTATTTTTGCTTTTTAATTAATTGATAATCAATAATAATAAAATCATTTATGGTAGGCAATTTAAAAAGGCTCGAAGAGACAAATTTATTTACCTGAGCTACTGCTTCTTGATCTACTTGAGCTGCTACGTCTTGAGCTTGAACGTGAACTTGAACTTGAGCGTGATACACGGCTATTAACTTTATTTCTAAAACTTTTGTTTGAAGCTTTTGAACTCCAACTAGAGCCTGAACGAGTAGATTTATTATATTTGCTATTTGTTCCATAAGCATAACTGCCACCTGTTTTGGCTCCATAATATGATCTTCCTGAATTTCTATAACTTGAGTTATATGTTCGGTACGATGAACGATAAGCGGGATAAGTAGCCATATGAAACATTGTGCTAATCATAGCATATTTACCATAAAATTCCCAGAAACTATTTCCACCGCTATTATTCCAGCTACCATAATTTGAATTACCAACATAATTTGAATATCCAGGAGGTGCAATTGCTTTTTTTAGTTTTCCGTTACGTTTTGTCGCAACTTCCATTCCCATATTGTTATAATTCTTCATAAAATAAGTCTTTGAAACTTCGTACCACTTGGTAGTTGAATCTTTCAAAACACTGTCTTTTTCGATAATAACTTGATATTTATGTTTATAAGTTTTAAACATCGAACCATCAACATTCATATCATTTAATATAATTGTATAGTTTTTTACATCTTTCAATGTTTTAGTCATATTATCAACAGGGCTTTTAACTATTTTTTCGCCACCACATGCAAATAACAATGTTGCAGCAAAAACTATTAATAAATATTTTGTGTATTTCATTGTTTAAGATTTAGTTAATTAAAAGTTTAAAAAAAAGCTTAAAATCTGATAGATTTTCAGGCTACCTGCGTAAGGTTGGACACTCTTGTTTTTCAAGTGGTTTTAACCATAAAGTTAAAGAGAACCTTTGCAGAACTTTGCGGTTAAAAAAAGCGTTTAACTTAAAACTGGTAGCCGACTTTCGTTCAATAATTGCCAACGACTTAACCAGGCAAAATATTTGAAATTTCGTATTCTTTTACAACAAATCCGTTTGAAGCATCAAATTCTCTTTCGCCCCATTGTTCAATAGTAAGTGTGTTTTTATCTAAATCATCATAGTATTCCCATGAAATAAATTCAGTCCATTCCGATTTTGTACTTACATTTCTATAAAATCCTGGCTCCTCTGAATCTTTAAAATATGATACACCATTAAATATAAGCTTTTTTGGAGGAAAGTCATGTTCGGCTATATATTCTGGTAAATCTTCGTCAATACTTCTTATTTTTACTTTTCTTGATACAGATATACTTAGCTTATCGTCGTCTTGTACATGCATGTATACAATATCATCTCCGCTATCTAATTTAAATTCTCTTGTAAAATAATTATTTCCCCAATCATATTCGTACATTTCTTTTACAATCCATGTTTTAAGATCATAATCAAGCATAAAGCCTTCTCTTATATCAGTCAATTTTATGTCCAACGGATCATAATCTAATTTCTTTTTTTGTCCAAATAAATCTCTTAATCCCATTTCAAATAGTTTTATTTTTTTAATATTTACATTAAGTAGTCTTACAAAAGTTTTTCTACATTACTTTTTATTAAATTGCATGTTATTAGAATATTAATAGAATGCGTAAGCCACATTAAAAAGGTCGAAGACCTTATATACTCAATTAGGGTTAATTTTAAACTATTGTATTGTCAATTATAAGTAATTAGCAATGAACAATGGACAATTAACAATTTTGCTTACGCTTGATAAACAGCATAATATAAAAAACCAAAGTGTCGTTTTTATATATCGACCTACTTATCATAGTTATTAGAACTTTCCAAAAGTTTAAAATTTTTGGAAAGATAAGTTTTTAACCTTTTTTAGTATATATCAAACACAAATAACATTAAATTTAGGTCGAAGACCTTACTTATTTTTTATTTTGTTTTTTAAATCTTTAAGTGCTTCATTTATTTTACTTTCTTTATCAAAGTCATCTTCAAATTCATCATCGTCATCAATAAATTCGGAATATGCATCAGATAATATCTCATCTTTCAATACTTTGTTTTTCATTCGCTCCATCATTTCAATAGTTTCGCTACTATCAGCAATATTAAAGTTATAATCATTTTTCTTTGATACTTTTTTAACTTTAACATCTTTCATTCGTTGTACTTCTTTTTCATACTTCTCAATCAATATTTTTTGTTTAGCAAGTTCATTTTCAATATTTACAATATCATTTTCAATTGTCATTAAACCTGTTTTGGTTTTATGAATTTTTATTGTAATTGATTCTTTTTCGAGAAGTAGATTTTTTGCAGTTTTATCAACATTTTCCGAACTAGTTTGATTGCTTTGCGACTTTGCTAAAATTTCTATTAATTCTTGGTCTATTTCTGAGTTTCTTTTTGTGTACTCCTCAACATCTTTTTGTAATTTTATTTTCATTACTTTAGCCTGCGCTAATGTTCTGAGATTTTTATCAAAGTCAGATTTTAAATCTTTTATTCCCATTTCAATCATTTTTAATGGGTCTTGAATTTTCTCAGTCAAAGCATTTAATTCAGCTTCGCCTAACTTATATAATTTTTTTAAAATACTCATAAATTATGTTTTTAGTGATTGATACTTTAAATATACTTTAAATGGTACAATTATTCAATGATACAATGGTATAATACTTTGATTAATAATTGATACCAGTTTGTTAATGTTAAAACTATAACCGTTAATTTGATTAATTAGTGTCCATCTATAAAGTCAATAAAATCGCAAAGCGATGACTTATTGGTAAGCCACAATGATAATTGTTGGCTGATAACAAACCAATTACAGAAATGCTTTTAGGCATGACCTGGGCTTATAAAAAGTAATAATTTACAAAATATTATTAGTTCTAATTTTATTCTTTTTTTTATTGTATT
>JAOZVK010000553.1 GCA_029938185.1 Bacteroidales bacterium
GGTTTTTAAGAATAAAAAAAGTGTCAACTACTTTTTGTAATTTATGAAAAATGCCCCTAATTGGTTGCTAAATTAATAATATTTTTTAATAATTTTTGCACAATCAAACTATTTGTAATTAATCTAAATAGTATTTTTTAGAATAAAATTGAAATATATTTAGTAAATTAGGCAAATTTTTGGTATAGAGTATACCTTTTGAATAAAAATATACAACAGTAGCAATTTTTGAAAATATGTATAAATTAACTCTTATTTTTTTCTTCTTAATTAGCTGTGTATCGGATTTATATAGTCAATTAGAATTTACAGTCGAAGCTGATAAAATGGCGATTTGTGAAAATGAATCATCAAATTTAACTGTTAATATTGTTAGTGGGACTTTGCCCTATACCTATGTTTGGTCTCCATCAACAGGCTTGAGCAATCCCAATATAAATAATCCTGTGGCAAATCCTAGCGAAACAACCACATATAATGTTACAGTTACAGATCCGAATGAAAGCAAAACGAAGTCTATTACAATAACTGTAAACAAACTGCCTATAGTTGCATTTTCAGCAAATGAGGTTTGCGAAAGCAATGCAAGCATTTTTACAAATCAAACAACAGATGCAAGTTGGGATTGGAATTTTGGTGATGGAAGCACAAATTCAACTGAAAAAAATCCTCAACATACCTATAGTAAACATGGAACTTATACTGTTAAACTTATTGCTACATCTGCCGAAAAATGCATTAATTCATTACAAAAAACTATTACTGTAAACCCAAAACCGAAAGCTGAAAAATTCTCTCCTGATGAGGTTTGCAATGGCTTAACATTCGTTGATAAATCCACAGTAGCAAGCGGCAGTATAGTTAAAAGAAACTGGGATTTTGATGACAATAGTTCTGCTAGTAATAGTTCATCATCAATTTATCATTTTTATGATATTGCTAATGTTAGCTATGATGTTGAACTAACTGTTACTACAGACAAAGAATGCACTGACAAAATAGTTCAGTCAGTATTTATATATCCAAAACCAGTAACAGAAAAATTCTCGCCCGATAAGGTTTGTAACGGTTTCACTTTTGAAGATATTACCACTATTGAAACAGGCAGTATTGTAAAACGAAAATGGATTTTAGGTGATGGAAATATTATTGAAAAAAATGACTCAAAACTTTACTATTTTTTTAGTAAAGCAAATATTAACTATAATGTTGAATTGATTGCTTTTAGCAATAAAAACTGCTCTGATACTGTTAAACAAACAATTTATATACACCCTAAACCTTTGGCAAATTGTACCGCAAGTGAAGAATGTTACAGCAATAAAACCATTTTTACTAATAATTCGACAGTAAGTCTTGGAACAATTGATGATTATTCGTGGGACTATGGAGATGGTCTAAAAGATAAAAATATTTTTACACACTTATACAAAAAAGCAGGAAGTTACAATGTTGAACTAATTATTGAAACAAATAACAAATGTACTGATACTACTGAAACAAAGGTGATTGTGAAATCAAAACCTATTACTTCTAAATTTTCGCCCGATAAGATTTGTAACGGTTTCACTTTTGAAGATATTACTACTATTGAAGCAGGAAATATTGTAAAACGAAAATGGATTTTGGGTGATGGAAATGTTATTGAAAAAAAAGACTCAAAACTTTACTATTTTTTTAGTAAAGCAAATATTAATTATAATGTTGAATTGATTGCTTTTAGTAATAAAAACTGCTCTGATACTGTTAAACAAACAATTTATATACACCCTAAACCTTTGGCAAATTGTACCGCAAGTGAAGAATGTTACAGCAATAAAACCATTTTTACTAATAATTCGACAGTAAGTCTTGGAACAATTGATGATTATTCGTGGGACTATGGAGATGGTCTAAAAGATAAAAATATTTTTACACACTTATACAAAAAAGCAGGAAGTTACAATGTTGAACTAATTATTGAAACAAATAATAAATGTACCGATACGATAGAAAAAGGAGTTATTGTAAACCCGAAACCTGTTACTTATAAATTTTCGCCCGATAAGGTTTGTAATGGTTTCACTTTTGAAGATATTACTACTATTGAAACAGGAAATATTGTAAATCGAAAATGGATTTTGGGTGATGGAAATGTTATTGAAAAAAACGACACACAACTTTACTATTTTTTTAATAAAGCAGATATTAACTATAATGTTGAATTGATTGCTTTTAGTAATAAAAATTGTTCTGATACAGTTAAGCAAATAATTTATATACACCCAAAACCGATTGCTAATTTTATTGCTTCAACAGTTTGTTATAAAGATACTACAAGACTAACAAACAATTCAATAGTAAGTTCTGGAATTATAAAAGAAAATAAATGGGATTTTGGCGATAATCAAACTGATATTGATACACTATTGCATCGTTATGCTAGTGCTGGAAGTTTTGATATACGATTGATAATAAAAACGGAATTTGAGTGTTTGGACACTATAAATGAGATAGCAATTGTTTATCCTTTACCATTACCAAATATTGAGGGGCATAGAATTGTTTGTTCAAACTCTGTAGATGAAATATATAAAGCAAATAAAGAAGATGGATATAAATATGAATGGAAAATAAGCTCAAATGGAATATTTCAAACTGATAATGTACTTGATTCTATTGTTATTAATTGGGCTTTGGTTGAGTCTGAAAGTTTAGTAAAACTTTACCTTATTGAAACTATTTTAGCAACAGGATGCGTTGATTCTATTATTAGCGATATAAAAATAGATATTAAAAAATCGCCAAGTAGAGCCGAAATTGTGTTTAAAGCTAATGATCCCAACACTAATATACTTGTATGTAAAGATTTCAGTGTAACAAAATGGCAATGGGGATATAACGATATTAAAGTAAATTCAGATTCTGCAAGATGGCATTTTTGGCAAATCAACCACCCTATTGATGCAAACAATAAATACTGGTTAGAAACTTCGTTCAATGATTCTATTTATGAAAACTCGGAATACCGTATGTGCAGAACAAGGTCGTATCTGACAAAAGAAATAAAAATAGATAAAATAAAAATAAAAAATGGACTTTCAATTAATCCTAATCCAGCTAATGAATTTATTAATTTCGATATATTCAACGACTATATTGGTAATATAAAAATAAGAATATTTAATATTCGTGGAAAATTAGAAAAACAATACTTCTGTAACAAAAATACTAAAGAATTTAACAAAAAACTAAATATTAGTAATCTAAAAAAAGGAATTTATGTAATTAAAATAAATTACAAAAACTCTGAAATAGATTATAAAATATTGATTAATTGATGTATTCTATCAATAGTTTATCGGGCATGTTTCATATTTAGTTTTAAATTCCACAGCCAAAGACCTTATGAATCCAATAGTTTTGAACTCCACGATAGCAAAAAATTTTATGCGTAAGCGACGTTATAAGGCTCAAAGAGCCAATTTATTTATCAAGATAATATATTATACTTACTGTATTTAAACTTAATTGAATACCTCCGATTTACATCGGAGGCTTCAAACATGTCAAACCCACGGTTTTTAAATAAATTCTGATAAATATTTTAATTGTATAGAATGTAAATTCATAACTCACAAAAAGCGTCAAATTGAACAAAAACAATGGCAAATTAAAATGAAAGAT
>JAOZVK010000554.1 GCA_029938185.1 Bacteroidales bacterium
GAATAAAATTAGAACTAATAATATTTTGTAAATTATTAGTTTTTATAAGCCCAGCATTGGGCTAACAAATAGGGCGTCCTTACGGACTTTTGGCACAATGTGCAGATTTTAACCTAATAAAAACCCTATAATACAAAAAAATAGGCTACCCGTCAGAAGTTGGACAGTCTTGTTTATCAGGTATTTCGTAACAGGATAAAAATCAATTCTGTAAATCCTGTCAAAAAACACTAACTAATTCTACTTTACGAACTTAAAAGATATTAAAAATAAGATGTTTAGCATTCTTTAGTTCAAAAATATGGTTTGTATTTTGAATTTTTATTTCTCAAGTTTTTCGCCCTCGTATGGGCAAAAGCAATAAAATACATTGCATAGTTTAGTTTTATTAATTTTTATCTAAATTAGATAGTATTAATTATAATTCCAAAATTATTATATTATAAATAAATGAATGAATTATTATCAAACAATTTTCTTCTATCCAGATAATCCATTATACCAGTGTTTTAGTATTATTCATATACTTGGTTTAATTATTTATTAAATAGTTTTTTTATAAATATTGTAAAATGCTTTTTAATTATAATTTATAATACATATTATAATTTATATATTTGCCCAGTAAAAAGTTTTTATTAAATTCTTTACACAACTATAAAATTAAAATTTAATACCAATTTAATGTAGGGTATACTTTATGTGTAACAAAAAAACATGTTTTTTAATTAACTGATAATCTGTGATTATAAAGTTATTTTGGTATAATAAAAATGAGCAATAATAATTATTAGAAACAATATAAATGAATGATATAAATCAATTAATCAATGCAATTGTGGAGGGGATTCGAGAAAAGAAAGGTAGAGATATTGTCAGCCTTAACTTTACTAAAATAGAAAACTCTATATGTAAATATTTTGTGATATGCGATGCCGATTCGAATACTCAGGTAGATGCTATTGCTAATTCTGTTGAAGATATTGTAAAAAAAAAAACAGATGAAAAAGTTTGGAATAAAGATGGATTCAAAAACTCAGAATGGGTTTTACTTGATTATGCTGATGTTGTGGTTCACATATTTCAAAAGTCGTTCCGTAAATTGTATAACCTTGAGGGACTGTGGGCTGATGCGGAAAAATTAGATATAAAATAATAATTAAGTTCTAAATACTAAATAATACTATTAGATAAATATTATTAATCAATAATTTATCTTAATAATATAGTAAGCTTTTTGTTAGACTGTATTGTCACTGACAAAATATCAAAACAATTTTTAGGTATAAGAGTTGCAATGTAACTATACTTAATAAAAAAAACGAGATAACTGAAAAAATGGCAGATAATAATTTAAAAAAAGAAGAGAAGAATCAAAATAGAGAAGAGCGAAGAGATTCTGAGCCTAAAGATAACAAACCAAAATTTAATATATATTGGATTTATGGTTTAATTGCTGTAGTATTTATTGCATTACAGTTTATTAACTTTAGTAGTAATATTAAAGAAATCACTTGGCAGGAATTTGAACAAGGGATGTTGAGAAGTAAAGATGTTGAAAAAATTATTGTTGTTAATAAAGATAAAGCTGAAGTATTTATAAAAGAAAGTAAATTAAATTCAGGCAAATATAATGATATTATCAACAGCAAATTTAGTAAAGATTCTCCTCACTACTTCTTTACAATAGGTTCTATTGAAACATTTGAAAATAGAATGGAAGAAGTTCAAAGAGACTTCAAAGAAAATGATAAGATACCTATTAGTTATGAAACCAGAAAAGACATATTAAATGATATGATGGGCTGGATGTTTCCATTGTTGATAATTGTGGCTATTTGGTTATTTGTTTTCAAGAGAATGACAGGAGGAGCAGGATCTGGAGGAGGAAATATTTTTAATATTGGAAAATCTAAAGCAAAAGTATTTGATAAAGAAGAATCTGATATTAAAATTAATTTTAATGATGTTGCCGGACTTGAAGAAGCAAAAGTAGAAGTAACTGAAATAGTTGATTTTCTTAAAAGACCAGAAAAATATACAAACTTAGGAGGGAAAATACCAAAAGGAGCTTTACTGGTAGGGCCTCCCGGAACAGGAAAAACATTACTTGCCAAAGCAGTAGCCGGAGAAGCTAATGTCCCTTTTTTCTCAATGTCGGGTTCCGATTTTGTTGAAATGTTTGTGGGGGTTGGAGCTTCAAGAGTAAGAGATTTGTTTAGTCAAGCTAAAGAAAAAGCTCCATGCATTATTTTTATTGACGAAATAGATGCTGTAGGGCGTGCAAGAGGAAGAGGTCCAAATCTTGGCTCGAATGATGAACGAGAAAATACACTAAATCAGCTATTAACCGAAATGGATGGTTTCGATACAAATACAGGAGTTATAATTTTGGCAGCAACAAACCGAGCAGATGTTTTGGATCCTGCATTGCTAAGAGCAGGTCGATTTGATAGACAGATACACGTTGAATTACCTGATTTAATCGAAAGAGAAAAAATTTTTAAAGTTCATTTAAAGCCTATTAAGATTGATAATAGTATAGATACTTCTTTTTTGGCAAAACAAACACCTGGGTTTTCGGGAGCTGATATAGCTAATGTTTGTAATGAGTCTGCTCTAATAGCTGCAAGAAAAGAGAAAAAATCTGTTGGCAAAAACGATTTTCTTGATGCTGTTGATAGAATCATTGGTGGTTTAGAAAAGAAAAACAAAATTATAACACCTCAAGAGAAAAAAACAATAGCCTATCATGAAGCAGGACATGCAACTATTAGTTGGTTATTGGAACATGCACATCCATTAATTAAAGTTACTATTGTCCCAAGAGGTCAGGCACTTGGAGCTGCATGGTATCTTCCCGAAGAAAGACAAATAACAACAAAAGAACAAATTTTGGATGAAATGTGTGCAGCATTAGGAGGAAGGGCTTCTGAGGAAATAAATTTTGGTATGGTTTCAACTGGAGCTTTGAATGACCTCGAAAAAGTTACAAAACAGGCATATGCTATGGTAACATATTTTGGTATGAGTGATGCTGTTGGAAATATTAGCTTTTTTGATTCATCTGCTAACGATTACTCTTTCAGCAAACCTTATAGTGAGAAAACCGCTGAACTTATTGATTTAGAGGCTACAAAAATCATAAATAAATCTTATCAAATTGCAAAAAATATTCTAATTGAAAATAAAGATGGCTTAGTTAAACTTGCAAATTTATTATTGGAGAAGGAAGTTATTTTTACTGAAGATGTTGAAGAAATATTTGGAAAAAGGAATTTTGGTAATAAAAATGATGAAAAAACCCCATTAAACAATAATAGTAATTATCTTACTAGTGAAGATGAAAACGGAATTAATGAAAAGAAATAAGGTGCCAAATTAAATAGGCAAAAAACCATACTATAAGGTGAAAATTTCATTTATGACAGTTTGACATGTTTTGTTTTAGTTTATTATATAATTTTTTTTTTAGTATTTGAAATAAAAATACATGCATGATATACAAATTCTGGCATTTTTCACAAACAATTAAAAGTACTTGACACTTTTTTGCAAAAATAAATAATGAATATCGAAATATTAAAAGAAAAAAAAATAATTAACTAATTAGTGTCCATCCATAAAGTCAATAAAATCGCAAAGCGATGACCTATT
>JAOZVK010000555.1 GCA_029938185.1 Bacteroidales bacterium
TTCAAAAAGTAAGCTCTATACTAAATAGGTAAAAACTTTTGTATGGGTGCTTACCTTTACTTTTATCTAAAAATAATTCACGAGGGTATTTTTCAGGAAAAACTAATAAATCATTAACAATCTCAATAATTTTGTGTTTGACCTTTTGGGCATTTTGTAAACTATCATTTTTTATGTGTTCATAGATATTATCTAAACTTTCTTTTGATTTAAATGACCAAATTATCTTACGTTTATTATTCATCTTCAATTTCTTTTAATATTTCAGAATGATTTATAAACTTTCCGTTTTTTACCTCATCTTGGATAGAGTAAATGTGTTCTTGGAATTTTTCTTTTGTGAGATATTTACCTGTTGTTTTATAGCTGTCTTCTGGTTTATTAGATATTTTGATACTAATGAAATTTTCAATCTCATTTAAAACTTCATAATCTTGCAAGCTTATTATCAGCCTTATTAGATTAATTTTTTGTAACTCTGTGTTTGTTTTCATGATTTTATTATTTTATTCTGTTTCTATTTATATAAAATGTATCTTAGTAGTCTTACAAAAGTTTTTCAGCATTTATTTTTATACAATTGGCTACATGATAGTAATTTATAAAAATACATAAGCAACATTAAATAGACCGAAGACCTTAGATAGGTTTTTAAAACCTCTGAAATTTTTTATCTTTATTTTTTTATTTGATGCTAAGATAAACCAAAAATTATTATATTGAATTTTATTGCATATTTGTTGTTTTTTAGTTGGCTCTATCGGTAACTTATTGGTGGTGTTGCCTTATTTTGTGTGGTTTTACGAGCGTAGCGAGGAAAAACACACAAAATAAGGCAATGACATCCAACAAAATGATATGTGCTTGTCTTTCTTATCGTTATAGTAGTAAAAAGTATTTCAGTGGAATAATTACAATATCATTACAAAGCTCTATCTTTTCTGTTTTTGAATTAATAATAATTCCGTATTTATATTTTATTCTGCTTTTTGAAATTTGTTTTGTTGTATTTTTATTTATTCCTATTTCTAAAAGTATAGGTTTATCAATCGTTTCTATTATTAAATCTGGATTTTTTTGTCCTTTTGCAGATGAAAATGAAATGGAATTCCAATTTCTAAAAATACGTTTTAAATACAAAACAACAATGTCTTCTAACATTTTTGCATAAAGATTATTATCAATATTTTTCGTTGTTAAAGGTGTTAAAATTGCTTTACGGATAGATGGGGACATGAAAAAATATTTTCTTGTCTTATTTATTTTACTGTCAATTCCGCCGTAAGGATACAACACATTTAAAAGTTCTGCTTTTTCAAGAATATTCAAATTTTCATTAATTTTGTTTTGCGAAATCCCTATCACTTGACTTAAAGATTGTATATTTATCTCATCTGACGCAGCAAGTCTATATAATATTTTTTCGGCATTTTGAGGATTATGATTTTCTTTTGTTAACTTAGGTATATCTTCATAAATTACTCGTTTTACCAAATCGGAAATAAGAGTATTAACCTGCAATTTTTCATTTAGTAAAAAGCGGATGATATTGTGATATACAATGTAATCGTAAATGCGTTCTTCTGTATTGTCAATTTTTTGTATGTAGTTGTCTAAATTAGGTTGAATATTTTTTATTTTGCGAAATAATTTGTTTGCATTTTCAGATTGTAATAAAATATGTTCTAAATACTGTCTTGTTTCACTTATTTTTTCTATTCCTGAATGTGTGAAGCCTATATACTCCCTAAAATTAAGAGGATAAACGTGTTGTATAAGCATACGTGTTACCAAATCAGCGGTTGATTGCAATAAAAGAGCTGAACTCCCTGTTGCTACGGCAAAAGCAATAGGAAATAAATCGTATAAAATTTTCAAATCTTTTGCCCAATTTGGGTCTTCGTGAATTTCGTCAAAAAGTAAAATTATTTTTTCTTTGTAAGTCCAAAGATTACCTTTTGCAAAATATTTTTCAAAACCTTTGTGTATTTCTCTCACTCCAATATTGTAAATTTTCAAATCGCCAAGGTGAAAAAAATAAATATTTTTAGTGTGATTTTTATACATAAAATCTGCTGTTTGCCAAAGCAATGTTGTTTTTCCAACACCACGTAAACCTGCAAGACCAATCATTCGCATAGTTCCGCCCGTAAAATAATTGTTCGCAATTGATGTTATTTCATCAAAAATTTCACGAGCTTTATAATTGCTTGACCTTAAAATAGGGTGCATTAAATTTGCTTTTATAGTTTCTTCTGTAAGTTTTGAGTTCTCTAATATTTGTTGAAGTTCAGTCATTTTTATGTTTTTAAGAAGGTTTACAAGTTTGTTAATTAGTTATTTTAAAGTATTATTACTGGCAAACTTATTTGCAATATATCCTTTGATTAAAAAATTGTTTTTTTACAGTAAACTTGATAACTATTTTTATTATAGCTTATTAAATAGAAGCTATCTCCATTAATTATCTTTCCTAATAGAGTTTAATTTTAAAGTTTGTGAATTGTTTAATTTCAATAAATTATATTCATTTTGAGACAAAATTCTGTTTCTGACAGATAATTCACCTTTATTATTAAAGCTTTGTTATAACCTTGTCTATATTTTTGACCTTTCCAACAATAAATATCATTGTAGTGTAACAAGACGTAAGTTTCTTTAGTATTATTTAGACAGGATTAACAGGATTTACATGTTTAAAATCCTGTTAATCATGTAAATCCTGTCAAATTATTACATTTGTAAATTTAAGCAATTTATGTCTTAATACAGTAGGTCGATATATAAAAACAACACTTTTGTTTTTTTTATTATACTGTTTATCAAGCGTAAGCAAAATTGTTAATTATCCATTATTCATTGTTAATTACTTAATTCAGGATTTTTTTTCAACTGCTCTTGTAAATCAAATAATTCTTTTGACAATGAAGCATATTTTTTCAATAGTTTTTTTGCTTGTCGCTTGAAACTTTTTGTAATTCTAACTTCTGCTTTCATCAAGAAAATTTGTTAATGGTTGTAATTTGTCACCCGTTTTTTTTGTTTCCCTAATTTCTGTCATACTATCCTGAATACCTTGAAGTATTTCCAGTTTATTTTGTAATTTCTGATATTTAGAGTTTAATTGTTCCCACTCCAAAAAAGGTAATATTACGGAAATTTTACTTCCCGAATTATCAACTACATATTGAATATTTGTTATCATAATATTGTGTTTTTATTGGTTTTCTTTATTTGCTCTTTCATCTCTTATATCAAAAGTAATATTTAGAATTTTATTTTCCAAAACTTCAATTATTTTTTCAATTCTAATTTCTATAAATTGGTCTAATGCGTTTGTAGGCATTTCGTCCATTCTCGACCATTGTATAATTTAATTTTAGTAAATCATACAAAAAAGGTGGATGTTTCTTATTTCTTTTTACATAAACAGCTTTAATCAATTTTTCAACAACAAGATAAGTTCTGTTAGTTCTTTAATATTTATCACATTTATTTTTGGAAATTCAATATTTTTCAAAACGTTAAAATGTTTATCATTTGTTGCCAAATAATTTGCATTACAAGCTACTGCACAATCTACAAATTTATTATCATCATAATTCTACTTTACGAACTTAAAACTATTTGATAATTAAACTATTAAATCATT
>JAOZVK010000556.1 GCA_029938185.1 Bacteroidales bacterium
AGCAGACGAACAAGGAAAAAAAGCTGCTGATGGGGTTTTGCAGAGGAAAGAAAAGGATGCAATGGGTGTTAAGCTTGTGAATGAAGGGATTTTGCAAAAAAAAGAAACAGATAAAAACAAAGAACTTGAAAAATTATCATCTGTTGGAGAAAGAATTTATGATGCTCCAGTACATTGGTATTCAAATCAGTCAACAGGAGAGATTGTTAAATCAACGAAGAAAGAAGCTGACAAAAAAAAATATAAATATATTGATTCTGTTCCTGCTAATGAATTGAAAGGACCGTTTATGCTTTTAGCAGACTACGAACAAATGAAAAGAAATAGTTACTCAATTTTTAAAGGTATACAAGAAAATAACAAACCAAAAGTGGTTGAATATAATGGAAAATTATACGTTGACATTAGCTCAGATATATATTTATCCAAATATGGTTATACAAATTTCCCTATTAGTAACAGTGCAAAAGTTACCGAATGGTTATTCAGTCCAAAGCTAACCGAATCAGATTATTTTGAATCTTTAGAATTAAATGATTTAGATTTTGTTGCCTGGGATTATGAAAAATTTGATAATGAACTTGGAAAAAAAGTGACTATGACAAATAAGTGGTTGTTTATTCAACAAAATGCAGAATTATACAAATCATATCTTAGAAAATATGGTGGTGATGCTGATAAAAAAGCAAATTGGCAATGTGGACATTTATGTAATGAACAAATAAAAATTATTACAAAAAATAAATTTAGTGTAACAAACTCAAGTGAAAACAAACAATATCAACTATATTATGCATCAGATAACAGGTTGGGTAAACCAAAAGGTGCTGTGGGAGAACCTCTTGATGCTTTCATTTATATAAAAGAAAGTATTGATAGAGGAATCCCCGTTGCAGTTCTTGTTGATTATAAAGAAGTTAAAAAGGCAGCAAATAAAGATGGAGCAGATCATTATGTAACAGCTGTTGGCTATGGTGTAGAAAATAGAATTCCTTTTATATACATTTGGGATAATGCATCAAAAGACAGGAAAAAAGGTACTAGAAAAAGTAATAAGCTCTATTATAACTATGATTTAAAAACTTTTCAAGGCATAATCAAAGGTATTCGAAAAAAGGATCCAATTTTAACTGTAACACAAATAAAATTAACAAAACAACGATGAAAAAATATTTTATATTAATTTTTTTGCTAATATTTTTTGTTAAATGCAAGCAAAACACAAATATCGACAATGTTAAAAGTAATAATAGTAGAAAAAATATTCTAAATAAAAAATACTCTTATATTGATACTGTTGAGTTTAAAAGCTTTTTAAAGTTTTTTAGCGATACATTTCCTCCTATTGAAATTAAACGAGGAATGTATAACTTCCCAATGTTTAACAAATTAGAAGATTTTAATACTAATTTTGTAAAATATGTGTGTGATTTTTCAAACTCATGTTTTACTAAGGGAATCTTGAAGGATATTTCATATAGTAAAGTTGTAAAATTAAATACTATATCAAAAAAATATTATGCAATAATTTACTCAGTATTTAATGATTACGATAAAAGTAAACAATATATTTTGGCAACATATTCAAGACCGGATTGTAGATTAATCTCTAAATATGTTGTGTTTTATGATACTCATTTTTATTTAATAGAATCAAAAATAGATAAAGACTTAAATATTGAAACATTAACAAGTTTTAATTTATGTTTATATAAAAATATGCAATTTGATGATGGTAGTTTCATAGTACGTCATAATATATCTCGTTACAAAATAAATGATTATGGACAGATTGTATTTGAAAAAAAATACAAAAAGAAATATGATACAATAACTCGTGACAAATGGTATAGGAAGGTAAGATAGTTTGTTTTGCAGCATAATAATAAGCATGTTACCTTGCAATAATTAAATGATTGAAAAAATATGTTTTATAAAAATAAAATTAACAAAACAACGATGAAAAAATATTTTATATTAATTTTTTTGCTAATATTTTTTGTTAAATGCAAGCAAAACACAAATATCGACAATGTTAAAAGTAATAATAGTAGAAAAAATATTCTAAATAAAAAATACTCTTATATTGATACTGTTGAGTTTAAAAGCTTTTTAAAGTTTTTTAGCGATACATTTCCTCCTATTGAAATTAAACGAGGAACGTATGACTTCCCAATGTTTAATAAATTAAAGCGTATTGATACTAATTTTGTAAAGTATGTCTGTAATTTTTCAAACTCATGTTTTAGTATAAAATTATCGGGGGAGGTCTCATATAGTTATGTTGTAAAATTAAATACAATATCAAAAAAATATTATGCAATAATTTATTTAGTATATAATGAGAGAGATAAAAGAAAACAGTATATTTTAGCAACTTATTCAAAACCAGATTGTAGGTTAATTTCTAAATATACTCTATTTTATGATACTTATTTTTATTTGATAGAATCAAAAATAGATAATTACATGAATATTAAAACATTAACAAGCTGTAATTTGGATTTCCTTGACTATATGAAAATTGACGATAAACATTTTATAGTAGAATCCGATTTATCTTATTATAAAATAAATGATTATGGAACAATCATGTTTAAAAAAAAATATGAAACCCAATCTGATACAATAACTGAAGATAAATGGTTGAGAAAGTAAGGCTTACCAATTAAAAAGTCTATAATTGATTACAGCACTAAAATGTGAAAAAGATTAAAATACTAAAATATATATTACTTGTTATAATAGCTATGCTTTTAAGCAATAGTATTTATTCACAAAATTTGATTGATAGTGTGAAATTTATATATGAACCAAAAGGAAATATTATAAAAAATAGTCGTAATTATTTGTTAATAGATATGCAATTTATATCTGATAGTACAATTTATATACCATTAGATATTATCACAACACATCCAGATAATGCTGGGCAAGAAAAGGTAGATATTAGTAAATATAAAGTAGAATCATTTCCCCAACTAATCAAGCAATTAAAATATAATCATTTTATTGTTGAAAATCAAAAGGGAGAAATAAAAAAATTTTATGAATATTGTCCAGATGAACCTTTTCCTTATATAGAAACCTTCGGCTGGGTAGTTGTAGGAGAAACTACAAAGCAAAGGGATACATTAGAGGCGGATATTTTCTATCTTAAAATACAAAGTAATTGTTTTAAAATCAATAAAAATGATAAGCGAGTTAGAATGCATTACATATTTGTTGGTCAATCACGGTCTTCTCATAAAGCGAGTTAACAATCTGATATTCAATTGCAGTAAATTTGTATCTGATTTTAATATTTATCATATTTTTTTTGCAATATCTAAGTTATACAAATTTTATTTTCTTTAGAAATTTTACAAGATAAACAGGCTTATCTACAAATTTTTCACAAGTTGCTCTCAAATTTTTTTTATTATATTTTTTAAATATTCCTGAATATTTGCAAATGAAAAATTTGAAAGAAGACGTTGAAAATAGCCCACGTTATTTGCAGATGAAAGCTTTAAAAAAAGACGTTGAAAATAGTCCACGTTTTTTGCAAATGAAAGCTTTGAAAAAAGACGTTGAAAATAGCCCACGTTATTTGCAAATGAAAGCTTTGAAAAAAGACGTTGAAAATAGTCCACGTTTTTTGCAG
>JAOZVK010000557.1 GCA_029938185.1 Bacteroidales bacterium
CAAATATAAATAAACCATAAAAAAAGCATCAAAAAGTAACTATTGAGAACTTACTGTAGCATAAAAGTTTAAAAAGGTTGTTTTAAAGTTTTTTATTTTGAAGTGAATTAGGTTTTAGTATATGAAAGCGTCTGCAAGACCTGTCTGGTTGAAAATACCTACCTTTTGAAACTTATTTATTTTTTTCAGTAAAATCTTTTCCTGCCTTTAATGCGGCAATATTCACATCAACAACTTTTTGCCCCTTATTTGCAAATATTTGATTAATTCCATATTCAAAATTTTCAAAAGGGATATTAATAAATGGTAAAGCAGCCCCAAGCATAACAATATTTGATGAACGAATTGATTTTAGCTTTTTAGCTACATCATTGGCATCAATCATTATACTATTTTTTAAAGAGCTTAATTCTTCTTTTATTTTATCAATTTCGGGGTAATTACTAATATTGACAAAGGGCTTTATGTTTGTTACAAGCCAACCATTATCAGAAAGAAATGGTAAATACCTTAGCGATTCCATTGGTTCTACTGAAATAATTAAATCAGCCGAACCTTTTGGTATTAAATCTGATGCAATAGGTTTATCCGAAATTCGCAAATGCGATTGTACAGCACCACCTCTTTGACTCATTCCATGAACCTCCGATTGTTTTAAGTGTAAATTATCTTTTAAAGCAGCATTTCCTATGGTTGCAGCTATTGATAAAATTCCCTGACCACCTACTCCTGCTAATATTATATCTATTTTCATGTGTTTTAATTTTGTTATTTTATATATAGCTTATTTATTGAAATACAGTACTTAAAATATATTGTGCGTAAGCAACATTAAAATAGCTTGAAGACCTTAAAGTTTTTTAATTTTTGTTTTCAGTCTCATTCGTCTATTTAGTGTTTGTATACACTCTCTTCTTGGAATAATAACCGAAACTCCATTATATTCTAATTCTTCATTAGTCATACGTACTGCTTCTTCATGGTTTTTTTTCAATGGATTATATACTCTAATATGCTCTTCTTCAACTCCAATACCTTTACAAATAGCTTCAATTTTACCAAATGCATGAGAATCTTGTCCTCCAGTCATACCAGTTGTGGCATTATCAAGTATTAGTACAGTAATTGGTGTTTTTTCGATAACTGCATCCAGTAAACCAGTAATACCTGAATGTGTGAATGTTGAGTCGCCAATAACAGCAACAGCTGGTATAAGTCCGGCATCAGCAGCACCTTTTGCCATAGTTATTGAAGCTCCCATATCAACACATGTATCAATAGCATTAAAAGGCTCAAGTGCACCAAGTGTATAACATCCAATATCGGCAAAGACTCTCCCTTTTCCATAAATTTCTAATGATTCGTTTAGAGCTTTGTAAGCATCAATATGTCCACATCCAGGACACATTGCAGGTGGTCTGTTTCTTACTATTTCAGGTATAATATCATTTATATTTTGTTCAATTCCTAATGCCAGTGCAACCAAATTAGGATTTAGTTCACCATCTCTAGGCAAACTTCCGTCTAAGCGTCCTTTTACCTTTTCTTTTTCCAAATATCCTTTTAGTGATGATTCTACTACTGGGTAGCCATCTTCGAGCACCAAAACCTCATCGCATTGCTCAAATAATTTTTCAATATATGGACGAGGCAAAGGATATTGTCCTATTTTTAATACAGGATAAGGTACTTTAAAATCCTCGAAATTTTCTATTAAATAGTTATAAGCCAAACCACAGGCAATTATTCCTAAACTTTTATTTGCGCCTTCGATATATTGATTATATTTTGAATTATTAGAATCAATTTCAAAATTTACCTGATTACTTAATAATTCTTTATATCTTATTCTTGCAATTGCTGGCAGTAAAATAAATTGTTTTGGATTGTCTGGGAGTTTCAATTTATTTTCGTTTTTCATTTCTAATCTTGCAACACCAGCTCTCGAATGCGACAATCGTGTTGTTAATCTAAGCATTACAGGAGTTTTATATTTTTCGGACAATTCAAAAGCATAATAAGTCATTTCGTATGCTTCTTGCTGGCTCGAAGGCTCTAATACAGGAATCATTGCAAAATTTGCGTAATAGCGAGAATCTTGTTCATTTTGCGATGAATGCATTGATGGGTCATCTGCTACTGCAATAACAAGTCCTCCATTTACACCAGTTATAGCAGAATTCATAAAAGCATCTGCTGCAACATTCAAACCTACATGCTTCATGCACACCATAGTCCGTTTTCCTGCATACGACATTCCTAATGCTGATTCCATTGCAGTTTTTTCATTAGCCGACCATTTCGAGTGAATATTTCGTTCTTTGGCTACTTTGTTTTTTTGAACATATTCGGTTATTTCTGTAGACGGTGTTCCTGGATAAGCATATACTCCTGACATTCCTCCATCTATAGCACCTTGCGCAATTGCTTCGGCTCCTAATAGTAATAATTTTTGCATATCTTTATTTTTATTATTAATGGTTTAAAATTAAAACAAAATTATTATTAATAAATGATATTCCTAAAAACTCTGAGTTAAGGGCTTTTTTAAATTTCAAAAAACCTAAGTTTACTATTGTAAATGAGGATTTTTAAATTTCAAAATAATACAGAAATCTGGGTTTTAGGAGTGCCTAAATTGCAAGCAATATAATATCATTATATATAATTACATAGGATTTTTATCAATAAAATAAATTTTAAAGCAAAAAATCTGGTTTTGTAATACTTATGGGCTTCGGAATGTTTAGTATTTCACTTATATTTTATGCTGTGAAAATTGATAGTCCCTACAAAACAGTGTTGATATGATTATCAAATGATTACAAAGCCTTTTTGATATTATCAAAAATAAAAATCGACTACCGTTTTAAAGTTGGACAGAGTTGAATATTAATTTATTATAATTTATATGTAAGAGCAAATCGGTCAGATCGCTTGAAGCGGTCAGACTGGTGTACTTTTGTCCAATTTCAAACAGGTAGCCTAAGAATTAAGCCATTAAAAATTATATTTTATATTTTTTCGGACAACCAACACCATTTTGTAAGGACTATCATATTTCGTCTACATATTCGCTATAATCTCCAATATAATCGGGTAGTAGTTTGTGAGTAAAAGTCTTATAAATACTTTGAGTTTTATATCCGCTTTTACCTTTTTCAAAAAAATATATTTTTTTGCTGAATGGGCAAACAACCAAGCCAATATCGGTGCCAAAAAACATCCAAACAAGTTTCATTTTTAGTAAAGCGGGTTTTAATCCATATTTTGATGATACTACTTCTATTGAAAGAGTAGGAGCAATTGGTATTCTTTTTTTCCAAGTCTTTTGTTTTTTTTCACTTGCTTTATCATAACTAATATATGAAATATCTGCCATACGTTTTTGTGATTTTCCTGTTTTTGGGTCTTTCAAATCGTATTCAGCATTTTCCGACCTTACTCTCCCTTTTTTTCCTTTTTTTGCCCATACAACAAGCGAAGAAATGATTACTGCTGTTATTAAACCTATTGTATCAAAAATACCCATCTTTATATATATTATATTATTTATTTGTTCAAAATTTAGTTCTTTATTGTCTATATTGTATAGTATATCAAAATTATTATTTGATATAAAGTTATCAGGAAAAACAAATTTTA
>JAOZVK010000114.1 GCA_029938185.1 Bacteroidales bacterium
GTAAATGGCAATTATGAATTAAGGTCTTAGTCCTATTTTATAGTTGCTTACGCATTTTTGTATACAGATGAATTACAGTTGATTGGATAAATACGAATACCGAAAAACTTTTGTAACATTTACTTATTCATAACTCTTTGATTAAGTTGCTTTTATACTAATACATAAGCAACTATAAATAGGTCGAAGACCTTAATTAGGAACAACGAATTGGTTTATGTTTAAATATTAAAAAATATTTTTTATTTGAAAAAAAAATATGTATTGTGTTTTATAATACTTATTTTTGTAATACAATAAACATACCGAAATTCGATAGGATTTATTTGATAAACAGTAGTTTATATTAATTTAATGTAAACTAAATTGGTGTTTTTTTTTAAAACCTAACTTTCTTAGATTATTATCTACTATAATCAAAATATTTTACAATTGAATAAATGAACCATTTAAAGTACAGACATGGAATCAACAAGATTAAATAAAATATCAAGACTAATACAAAAAGAACTTAGTGTAATATTTCAAAAAACAACAAAATCTAACTTTGTTGGCTCTTTGACTTCGGTTACAACTGTTAGAACAAGTGCAGATTTATCTTATGCAAGAGTATATTTAAGTATTTTTCCGGACAGTAAAAAAGAAGAAATATTTAAATATATAAAAAAAAATAATAAATTTTTTAGACATCAATTAGGACAACAAATAAGAAACCAAGTAAGAAAAATACCAGAACTTTCTTTTTTTATTGATGATTCCTTAGATTTATCAGAAAGAATTGAAGATCTTATTAATGAATAAGCTTCTTCTATTTTTATATACGTTTACGCATAAGCTATTTTAGTAGATTGGATTATGTTATTTTTGATTTTTCGCTAATCAAAATGATAGACAAAATTTATAATAAGGTCTTCGTCATATTTAATGAGGCTTATGCATTTTTATAAAATGCTATTATATAGTAAATTGTACAAAAGTTTTTCCATTATTTATATTTTGTTAAACTGCATATTAATTGAAGAAGATTAATTATAATACAGATACTTTATAAAAAATAATGACTTGAAAACAATGAATATTGCAGAACAAAAGTTACTTCTTTTTCAATAGATAGATACAAACATTATTCTTGATATTGCATTAAAACGCAGAAACTTCTATAAAAAAGCACACAAACTTCTATAAAAAAGCACACAAACTCAAATAAAAGAACTACCAAAAGAAAAAGAACATTTGTAAATGAAGTTGTTAATTTTATTATTAATTTTGTAACAGAAAACGAAAAACACATGAGTTTTTATAAAAATGAAAAAATAACTAAAACTTAAATAATATGCAAGCAATTGAAACAACTGGAATTATTAATAACAACAATATCCTCAAAATCCAACATAAAATTAATAAGCAATTTCTGAATAAATCAGTTAGAATATTAATCTTATTAGAACCTGAAAGCACTGACGAAATTGATGAAAAATTATGGTTAAAATCAATATCTCAAAATAATGCTTTTAATTTTTTAAATGACAGCGAAGAAAATATTTATTCATTAACTGATGGTACCCCCTTTTAAACATGAAATATAAAATAGTATTAGTTCCATTTCCGTTTGATGATTTATCTCAAACAAAGGTGAGACCTGCAATTTGTCTAACTAATAGTATCGGAAAATATCATCATGTTGTTATATCTTTTATTACAAGTCAAATAACAAAAGCAACAGAAGAAACTGATATTAAAATAACAAATTTACAAAATACAGGATTAAAAGTAAATTCAGCAATAAAATTGCATCGTATCGTTACAATATCAACAGATTTGATAAAACGAGAATTAGGAAACCTACCTTCTTCGTATCATAAATCGGTAAATGATAAATTAAAAGAGCTATTTGATTTGAAGAATGATTAATGTGCACACTTTGTTGACCACAAAAGTTGTGAATTTTTTAAGAGATTGTAGCCAAGCATACAAAAGTTATTAGCTATTTTGCATAAAATATATTTTTTAACAACAGTTAATTATTATTTGTGATTAGCCTAAACACTATCAAGCCATAACACTAAAAATGAAATTATAATTCAAATATGCAATCAATAATATGGAAACAATAGCATTTCAAGTAACTGAAAAAGAAAAAATACCATTTTTAATGGACTTGCTTTCGCATTTTGATTTTATAGAAAATATTAAAATCAATGGAGAAACAGAAATAATCGAAGAGAAGCAAGAAGAAACCGAAGAAGAATTGTCTAAAGAAATGAAAGAACTACTTAAACAGCGTATTGAAAACTATAAAAAAGCCCCTGAAAAAGTAAAAACATGGGAGGAAGTTGAACATCGTTTAATGAAAAAGTACAACTAAGGTCTTCGACCTATTTAATGTGGCTTACGCATTTTTGTAAATTACTGTCATATAAATAATTGTACAAAAACAAATGTCGGAAAACTTTTGTAAGACTACTTATGAAGTATAAATTAGTAGTAAGCGATGATGCCAATAACGATGTTGAAAATGCAATGGATTATTACGAGAACGAACAAAAAGGATTAGGGAAAAAATATTTATTATCGGTAAGGGCTTGTTCAAAATTAATAGTTCAAAATCCATAAAGAGAACCTTTGCAGAACTTTGTGCAATTTTGCGGTTAAAAAGCGTCCAACTTAAAACTGGTTGCCGAAAAACTGAAGAAGATAAATTATAATACAGAATACTTTATAAATAATAATGATATGAAAACAAAGAATATTGCAGAACAAAAATTGCTTCTTTTTCAAAAGATATTATCAATTGAAAATGAAAATATTATCAATAGATTATCTTTATTTATAGAAAAAATAACAAATAAAAATCAGTATAAAGAAATTGACTTAGAAAGTATTAACATAGAAACTATATCGTTTGAGGATTGGAATGAATTATTTATGGAAAAACGAGATTTAAATGAATATATCCCAGAATATGACATGACACTTGGCGAATATAGAAAGAAAATATATAGTGCAGAGCTAAGTGAAAGTTTTCCTGTTGAAAAATTCTTTAAAAAACTTGAAAGTTATGTCTAAAAAACGGAAAGTGTTAACAAAGCAAAATTTTGAAGACAGTTTTGAAGAGGTATTTGACCATATAAATGTAAATTCTGAAAAAAATGCCAAGAAATTTGCGAAAGAAGTTGAAGCAAAAAATGAAATGGATTATTCAAAATCCTACTGCTGGAACACCAGAAACAAAAATACATTCAAAGAAAAATTGGTATCGTTTCAAAATTGTAATGAAAAGCTGGAAAGTTATTTATAAAGTAACAAAATCTTTTCTTGTTTTTCTAAGAATTGTTCATATAAAACAAGACCCGAATAAAATGGAGAAATTGCGAACTAATAATTATAAGTAAATGAAATAAAGCCTATAATATATTGCTGACACAAAAATTCCAAAAATTTTGAATGAGATTGTAAGCAAGCATACAAAAGTTATTAGCTATTTTGCATAAAACATATTTTTTAACAACAGTTAATTATGTATCATAAGTAGGTCAATATCAAAAATTATATATTATGGTAACACTAAATTTAGACAAGCAAACAGAAATACAATTTAATAAATTGTTAAAATTTTCGGGAATGAATTTTTCGACATTAATCAGTTCGATGATGAATTATCGCATTAAGGAACTTAATAAAGGAATACGAAATATCGAATTAGATTTTGGAAACTACGAACGAAAGTATAAAATGAAAACCACAGAATTTTATAAGCGTTATTCAAAAGGTGATTTTGAAGATGAAAGCGAAAGTAATGATTTTATGATTTGGAGTGGTGAATATGAGTCATATACAGAGTTTCAAAACGAATTAAATCAACTACAATGATAACACAATATTTTTCACACTTTGACGACATAATCAATAATACTGATTTTATTACCAGTTCAAAAATTCATAAACGAAAAGTAAACGATTTTCTTGGTATAATTGAAGGAAAAATTAGTATGGAAAAAGGTGTTCTTGATATTCTTGAAGTCATAAAAATAACAGATAATCAATTATCTAAAAAGAAATATAAGGTCTTCGACCTATTTATAGTTGCTTACGCATTAGTATAAAAACAATTTAATCAGCAAGTTATGAATAAGTAAATACCGAAAAACTTTTGTAATAGTACTTAAGTATCATTTTAGAAATTCTGATAACTCTTTTCTTTTTCGCTATGACAATGCACCACATCATAAAAAAATTGAAACTTTTCCGCATCATAAACATTTATCTGATAAAATCATAGCAAGCGATGAACCAAATTTATTGCAAATTTTGTCAGAAATTAAAGAAATAGTTGAAAAAAGTTAATACTCAGACCTCAAAAATAAAAAACATTTAATTTTATAATCTTATTATGAGTATGATATAAACGAAGTTTAATAACCGGACACACTAACTGTTATTCTTATTACAGTTAAGATATTTTCCATTACCTACATAAGCGTTTTTGTTCAAAAAGTTGGAGTAATTGATAGTTCACCACGCTTATTTACGCACAAAACTCAAATTAATGTTTAACAACACCTTTCTTTGTAGTATATTAAGTTAAGTTTCAGTCTATTAGTAAGCCTAACTAACTGTTTGTATGTATAATATAATTAATTTTGTTTTTTTTACATTTTCATTTGGTGCATAAATAAACTTTATGAACCTAATTTATTAAAATCTATTTGCAAATCTCTTGTAAAAATGCTAAGTTCGCAATAGATTAACATTAGGCAAAACGCAAAATTCCTGTAACTAAAAACTAAGTAGTCTAACAAAAGTTTTTCAACATTTATATTTTATTAATTTGCATATTATTAGAATGTTAAAAGAATGTGTAATCAATATAAAATTGGTCGAAGACATTATATTTTAAGATGATTTTGCAGAACTATCTGAAAGTTTAAAATTTTTGGATAATTATAAAAAAAAATCGTACCTTTGTAAAGAAGTATCAAACATGCTCAAATGAAAAAACACAAAAACTCAAACAATGCAGTTGGTAACTTTTGTATTTATCTGATTTTATTTGATGAAAAAATATATAAAGTTGGAAAAGCTGATTATGATAGGATTACACTTTCAACAGGAACTCCTACACGTATACATCAACAAGTTCGGATTTTAAGTACTAAGTATATAAATAAGTAGTTTTACAAAAGTTTTTTGACATTTGTTTTTACGCAATTGGCTGTATGATAGCTATATATAAAAATGCGAAAGCCACATTAAATAGGTCGAAGACCTTAAAAGAATTGATCATGTAATTTTTGAGGTTCTTTTGAGTGTATCTACCTTAGATGCTAAATTATACGAATATAAGTTACTAAAAAAGATATATAATCGAGATGGTGAAATACCTGAGGGTAACCGAAAAAGTTTTAAACCTTAAATAATTATGAAAAATATACGAATAATTGGTTATTACACTACTCCACGACATCATTTTGGTCTTGCAGCTCCATTACTCAATTTAATTGAGACAACTGTAAATACAGAAATTCTGGCTAAATATACTTTCACTAAAGTAAATTCTAAAGTACTGGAAATAATGCTTGATACTGAAGTTGAAACAAATAAAAGAAGAATAAAGCAATTAAGTAAAACTGGACGTGGACAGTATTTTAGTTTTGCATTTTGCTTGCCATATCATGTTATTGTTCAAAATGACGAAGTAAATATCGCTGTATTTATCAACGAATTTATGGAAGCAATTCGCGAAGCACTTTCACAATTCAAGATTATTCCCGATAGTATCATAGAAAATCTGAAAAAACAACTCATAGCCAAAACAGAGGGTAAAAAAGAATATGTATATGTAATGCCTAAACAACTGAAAGACTTCTATAACATTGCTGATGAAGTATCCCGTGAATTCAAAGCAGGAGAGTTGGTTGCGGAATAGAATAAGATTTTGAACAGATTTTAAGGTCTTCGACCTTATTTAATGGGGCTTACGTATTTTTATAAACCACTATCATGCAGTCAATTGTGCGAAAATTATGGAAAAACATTTTAGATATATAACAGTCCCAAAAGATAAAAATGCAGTAGAAGCATTAGACTATGATACTGCAACAGATGAACAATTAATCGAATGGAAATTAACACATGACGAATTTATGGAGTTGTGGAATTTGCAAGTTTTTGATAAAATAAATTCTGATTGCGATACAATAATTGATGACTACGAAAATGAAAGTATAACAGAAAAAGAACGTTTAAATCAATGTTTTTTAGTTGTAAATCAATTTAGTAACAAAGGAAACGGAAGTGTTAAACGATTTACTGAAATGGTTAAAACTGCAATTGATTTAAAAACAGGATTATATTTTTATTTTTAACAAGATTAATGACAAGAAATCACAAGCCTAATAGTAGCTTTAAAATCAGTAGTTTAGGTTTGAAAATTCTGAGTTTGATACTGGTCATATAAAAATACGAGCAAAATAGCTTATTTAAGTTTTTTATTAGTTCATAAAATGTTATTTTATTTAGTTCTTATTTTTTTTGTATTATAGTTTTAACCACAGAGTAAAATTTCAGAAAGTTTTTATAGGTCAAACTTTGCAAATTGTATAATCAAAAGTCCGTAAGGACGGTCTATTGTTAGCCCCGTATGAAGCAAAGCGAAATGCAGGGAATACAAGTTAGGTAATGATAATACAAAATCAAAAAAAGAATAAAATTAGAACTAAGTACTGTTACAAAAGTTTTTCAACATTTATATTTTATTAATTTGCATATTATTTGAATGTTAAAAGAATGCGTAAGCCACATTAAATAGGTCGAAGACCTTATATAAATTTAAAAAATTACAAAATTGAATTTTCCATTATTTATAGCAAAACGTTATTTAGTATCGAAAAAAAAGCTAAATATAATTAATTTTATATCTGTAATTTCGGTATCAGGTGTTGCTGTTGGTACAATGGCACTAATAGTTGTATTATCAGTTTTTAATGGTTTTGATAGTATTATAAAATCATTTTTTAATGCATTTGACCCAGATATTAAGATAAGTTTAGTGAAGGGAAAAGTTTTTAATCCTAATTCATCAAATTTTGATAAAGTTAAAAAATTAAAGGGTGTACTTGTTTTTTCGGAAATTCTTGAAGAAAAAGCCATATTTGAATATGGAGACAAAAAACATATTGGAGAAATAAAAGGAGTATCAGAGAATTATCATAAATTGAATGGTATTGATACACTAATAAATGATGGTAAATTTATTTTAAGAGATAAAAATGAAAATTTTGCAGTTATTGGAAATGGTGTTGCTCACATACTTTCGATAAGTATAAACAGACTAAGACCAATAAAAATATGGTCAGTAATACGAGGAAAAAAACTTACATTTGATACCGAGCGGGCTTTTAATAAATCTTATATTTTCCCATCTGGTACTTTTGCTTTTTTTGGTGATGATTATGACAATAAATACATAATTACTCCTTTAAAGTTTGCTCAAAATCTTATGAAATATAAGAATAAAGTAAGTTCAATAGAAATAAAACTGAGTAATGATTTTGATAAATCAAATATTCAGAGTGAAATAAAACAAATACTGGGTAGTAAATATAATGTAAAAAACAGGTATGAGCAGCATGAGTTATTGTTTAAAATAATGAAATCGGAAAAATGGGCTATTTTTCTAATATTATCATTTATATTAACAATTGCATCATTCAACATTGTAAGTTCATTAACAATGCTTATTATTGATAAAAAAGATGATATTATTACCTTAAAAAATCTTGGTGCAAACAATTCTACAATTAAAAAGATTTTTCTTTTTGAAGGTTGGTTAATATCCGTTTTGGGAGCAATGTTTGGACTTATTTTGGGAGGTTTTATCAGTTGGGTTCAGCAAGAATACAAAGTAATTAAAATTAGTGGTGCATTTATTATTGACGCATATCCAGTAAGTATAAATTATTTAGATTTTATATATACTTTTCTTACAGTTGTATTAATAGGCTTTTTGGCTTCATGGATTCCTATTAGATATATTTCAAAAAAAACATTTTCATAAAAAAACAGCCTTTAGGCTGCTTTTTTTATGTAATGTGTAGTGAGGTTAAAAAGCTTAATTTGTTGGATGCCATGTTTGAGTTCTGAAAAAAAAACCGATATAACCTCTTACTTGAAGTTTTCCTCCTTCAATCCATATTTTGCAATCATAAGTACTTCCGTTATTGGGGTCTAAAATTTCTCCATCTTCCCACTCATTACCGTCTTTTTTCATTTTGGTAATTATTGTCATACCAACGATTTTTTTGTTATATCTTGAATCATTCTTATCACATTTTGTACATTTATTATTTTGTTTGTCTTTTTCAAATAATTTTATAATTTTTCCATAATATAATCCATCGCTTCCTTTCCATATTTCAACAACAGATTTTGGTTTATTTGTTTCATCGTCAATAGTTTTCCACTTGCCAACAATTGATTGAGAAAAACTACTAATTCCTCCCATTAAAAAAATGGCAATTAAGCTTAAGACATAAAAAGTTTTCTTCATAGTTCTAAAAATTTAATTGGTTATTATTAATAAAAAATTATAGGTACTTGGTACTTATTTTGCAAATATAATATAACTTTTAATAAAATTTTTCCTAATTTAATATAAAATATTTGTTTTAAAAAAAATCATGAGCATAATGTTTTGTAACATATAAAGTTAATACTTTAACGAAAAAAAACCTTTTCAAGTATTTACCTATCATTATATCGAAGCTTTAAATTGTAAATACAATCCACCTTTTAAATATTTATTATACGAATATTCTATTCTCAAAACTTTATCATAATATGTAATTAGGTCTAAACCAAGACCAAATCCATACAATAAAGTATTAACCATATAATTATTATTTATTTTATATAAGTTGTAATTATCATACACATATCCTATATCTAAATGAATATTTAAAAAAGAAGTAAAATGTATTTTATTAAATTTTTTTAAAGGAATAAATGATAATTTAAAAATTTGTGTTGGTATTAGTTGGAACTTCAAATTTGATTTTAAAGATGCAAAGCCTTGTCCATCAATAACATTATATTCATATCCGCGAAGATATTTTTTATAACCAAGTGCATCTTGCAAGTAGTAAGGTACTTTATCATTAAAATAAGATTTTAGTGCCAACTCTCCAGCAAAATAAAATCGTTTGTGTAAAGGAGTATATTTTTTAAATTCTACATATGATTCATATATATCAATAGTATTTTTGTTAAATATACCGAAACCTCTTTTTTTTAAATATAATTTTAAGAAATATCCTTTCAAGGGGTAGCTTCGGGAGTCTCTATAATCTTTTCTAAATTCATATTTTATTGCAAAATATTGAATCTTGTTTTTTGAATCGCCCAGATAATTTTCATTTAGTTTTACAACAGTATCGCTTACATTTATTTTAGTATATAATAAAACTATATTATGATTTGAGTATAAACTATTATGATAAGTATATATTGTAAGAGCAGATGATTTGTTCACAATATATTGGTTATCTGCTTTAAATGTTTTAACTATATTTTCATTGCTATTGTAATCAACCGAGTTGTGCATAGAATTTGTAACATTAAAACCCATTGTATTTTTCATTTTTTTGCCAATAAAAATATCTTTATACCACAAAGTTAGTCGTTTGGAATACCCAGATGTCAAACTAAGTTTTACATATTCATTTCTTCCTCTAAAGTTGTTCTTTTTCAATGAAAAACTATAATTAATTCTCGAATAGTCTTTGTTTTTTATCCATGAGCTAAAATTCCTATCAGTATGTTTGACTGATAAATATGGCCATAAATACCATCGTTCTTCAACAATTATTTTTATTAATATTCGATTTCTATTGTATATTGTATACTCAATTGTTACATAGTTGAATAATTTATGGCGTAATAAATTATTTTTATTACGTTCTATTATCTTTTCTATATCACTAAATATTAGAGTATCTCCAATTTTTATACTAAGTTCTCGTAAAATTATTTTACGTTTAGTTTTTTTATTTCCATAAATTTTTATTGAATCTAATACTCCAAATTTTATTTTAGAACTGTCTGATAGTTGCTTGTGGGGTTTTGTGAGAATTGATTTATTTTGGGTATATGTAGTTTCATATATTACTAATATTTTTAATAATATAATTACTAAAAATATTGAATAAGTATTTGATTTATCCATTAAATATTTAGATAGTTTATAAGTGAGTCAAGACGTTCTTCAAATATTTCAACTTCGTGATTATCATCTGAAAAAGAAGATTTTATGGTATAATTGTATCTTTCAAATGTTTGAATAATAGAAGTAAGTTCCAATATATTTAGTTTTAATGTTACATCTATTTTATTTGAATTAGCTAAAGATTTTACATACAGACTAAGTATTTTTGCATCATTGTTTTCAATTATTCTAGATATTTCGGTTAAATGATAATCAATATTATTTACTTCAAGTACAATAATACTTCCTTTTTTGTCTATTGATGTTAGTTCAATAAATTTTTGAACCAAATCATTTAAAACAATAACTCCCAAATATTCATTACTTGCATTAACAACTGGAATAATTGTTAATTTATTTTGCGATATTGAGTTAATTACATCAAATATATGCTGGTAATCATATACAAACGCATTGTATAATGATAGTTCGTGAGCACCAATTGCAGTATTAGTTTCATTTAAATCATATATATCTGTATCGGATATCATTCCCAAAAATTCGCGATTATTTACAATTGGCAAATGTGATATTCTAAATACCTCCATCCAGCTTAAAGCCTTTGCTGCTGTATCAGAGGTTTTTAAAGGAATAATTATATCTGAAATTAAATCTTTAGCTATCATATTTATAAAACTTATAATATTTCGTATTAATTTTGCAAGTATTATTAATCTACAAACCTAAATTACAATATTAATATATATAAATTAAAATGACAAGATTAAGTGTAAATATAAACAAAATAGCAACAATACGTAATGCTAGAGGAAACAATATTCCTGATTTAGTAGAAGCAACAATTAATTGTGAAAAATTTGGAGCTCAAGGTATAACTGTTCATCCTCGACCTGATGAAAGACATATTAGATACCAAGACGTTATAGACATAAAACCTATTATAACTACCGAGTTTAACATAGAGGGATATCCAAACAAAAAATTTATGGATTTGGTTTTAAGCATAATCCCAAATCAGGTAACCCTTGTTCCAGATCCTCCTGATGCTTTGACATCTAATGCTGGCTGGGATACTATAAAGTATAAAAGCTTTTTAAAAGATATTATTTCTGAATTTAAAAATAAGGGAATAAGAAGCTCCATTTTTATTGATACTAATATTAGAAATATTGAAAATGCAAAAGATACTGGTACCGACAGAATTGAACTATATACTGAACCATTTGCAAACAAATATTCAATTAACAAATTTGATGCAATATCTAATTTTGTTGAGGCAGCTAAACTTGCTAATAAACTGGGTTTAGGTTTAAATGCTGGTCATGATTTGAATCTTGATAATTTAAAGTTTTTTAGCGATAATATTCCTAATCTTAAAGAGGTTTCAATTGGTCATGCACTTATTTCTGATGCTTTATATTGGGGTTTACAAAATACTATACAAATGTATTTGAACTTGTTAAAATAAATTTCTTGAGGCAATTTTGATGATTTGTAAGTAAGGGATATGACGAATTATTAATTACGAATTGAATGATAGTCGATTATATAAAACAAAAAGTTAAAATATTAACCTTTTACAGTATAATCGTTTTTTTTGGCTACACGTCTGAAGTTGGTCTGTCTTGTTTTTCAAGTAGTTTTAATCATAGAATTAAAGAAAACTTTGCGAAACTTTGCGTCAAACTTTGTGTAACTTTGCGGTTAAAAAGCAGCTAACTTAAAACTGGTAGAGAAACAAGTCATAATTTTTTTTAGTATTATTTAGACAAGATTTACAGGATTTACTTGCTTAAAATATCCTGTAAATCATGTAAATCCCGTCAAATTATTGCATTTATAAATTTAAGCAATTTATGTCTTAAAACAGTAGCCTTTTTTTTTACCGAAAATCATTAACTTTATACTGAATTTTATAAACTATTTTTCAGTTTCTAAGCGTTTAATAAAAACGAAATTGGTAATTTGAGACATATATATTTGCTAACATATTAATAACTTGCTTTTATATAATATGATAAAAAAAAATAAACTATTAAGAATAATAGAATTGTAAATACTTTAAACATAAATAATAATGAAAATAAAAAAAAATATAGCAGTTAGTGATTCAGGTTTTATATTTAACCCAAACACAGGAGATTCATATTCTTTAAACAAAATAGCATCAAGTATTATGAAAATGTTAAAAAATGGTGTTGAATATGAAAAAATAAAAGAAGATGTACTCAAAAAATATGATATTGATGAATTAAGTTTTGAAAAAGATTATTACGATTTTATGAGTATGCTTATTAATCACAGTTTGGTTGAAAATGAAAAATAAAACTTTCAATGGTTCAATGGTTCAATGGTACAATGGTTCAATGGTTCAATGGTTCAATGGTTCAATGGTTCAATGGT
>JAOZVK010000558.1 GCA_029938185.1 Bacteroidales bacterium
TTCATCTGCGAAATAAGCGGACTATCATCAAATCTTGCATCATGGGCTTTCATCTTCGAAATAAGCGGACTATCATCAAATCTTGCATCATGGGCTTTCATCTGCGAAATAAGCGGACTGTCATCAAATCTTGCATCATGGGATTTCATCTGTAAAATAAGCGGAGCAGATACAATCTACGCTTAGACGGGGGTAGATGATATTTACACTTTGTCCTATAAATATAATATATTTTTTAATTCCATGAATGATCTCTATACAAATAAAATTCAGGATAGTTTTTTAAAAACTTGTTGGATTTAATAACTTGTTTTTTAATAATTTGTCTATGAAATTTGTATGGTGTTTTTTTATGCTTTTTTGATTCCGCAAGAACATTTTTCATATTTAATATAAGGATGTTGAGATAATATATAAAATCTTCATCAAGATCATCCATTAATATGTAATCTTCATTTTGCAACACCCTACTAAGAAGCTCATATTCACAATAATAACATATTGCAAATGGAAGAGCATAGGACAGGTCGCGTGTAAATATAGTATCCCCATCCAAAATAGCTCTTCTTATAATTGCTCTGTACTTGTTTGAACTATATCTTTGGAAATAAAGCATTATATGTATTATTTCCATTTTTTTTTGTTTGGAAATAATTGAGTCAGGAGTAAAGTAAACTATTTTTACAACATCGTCACAAATATTGCCTGCCAAGGGACCATTGCTTTCTTTAAAAATTGAGCTATAGTTTAATATGCGGACTAAGGTCGTATCAAACAGTGCTGTTCCTGACAAATCATTTTGTGAAAAAGCATTACACAAATTAGAAGATATAAAAATTAATAAAAATATTTTTTTCATCTGATATAGTTATTTATCTCGTTAAAATCGTTGTATTCAATAAAAAACATTTAAATTTTTATAAAAATCAATATTTTAAAAAGTTTTTTTTAGATTTTAGTTTAATTATTCCTTAATGACAAATTTAATTACAGATAATAACCTTTTTTTTCCACTAGGGGTATAAATAACAAAGTCTTCAAAATAGAGCTTATCTCCCACATTCAACTTCGATATTATCTCTTTTTGTTTCTTTGTTATTCTATTACTTTCTGATTTTTCTTCAACCACAATACCATTTATTGTTGTTGATAATATAAAACTTTGTATTTCTGTTTTATATTCAAAATTAAAAAAAATAGAATACTCACCAAAAGAAGGTTTCAATCCCTCGTATTTTAGTAGGGTTGATTTACTTATATGTCTGGAAGAACGGTGACCAAGTAAAATTTGAGTTGGGGGAGGAAGATTTATAAATTGTACTAAACGTTTTCCAACAAAGATTGTTTTACCATCTTGTTTTACAAAAACTTTTATTGTATCCAAAACAGATTCGTTTGTATCTCTTATTGTAAATATTTTATAATTACAACCACCACTATATTTTACTTGTGCATGTTTCATTTCAACAATTATATCATCTTGTTTGTAGTTATCTACCGTTATTGAAATACGGTTAGAGAAGCCATAGTAAACAAAACTTGCATTTTGTTTATGAAATTTAATACAATAATTTATTTTCTTACCTTTATTGCTATCTTTATTGCATGCAATAAAAATAATAAATAGTATGTAGATTAATATTTTTTTCATAATGTACTTTTTATTTAATTAATTATCTGAAGTTTCGGAGTCTATAAAGGTTTGATTATAAGAAATATAAAAAATTTTATAAGTTTTATAATCAACTGATAATAAGGGTTTTAATTATTCACAATATTTATTATCCGTTTGAGTATATGACGTTTACAATTTAATTTACAAAATTACCCGAATTGTTGCTTTTAAAGCCGTAGGCTTGATATATTGGTAGCCCCCGATGTTAATCCTGTCGACACCCCATAGGAATTAGGATATGTGATTTACAGTCATTTGAAAGACTAAACAGTCCAGAGAAAAATATTGCAAGTAATAGTATGTATTAAATCATATATATACACCTTGCTTTACAACGATTTATAAAAAAGGCACCAAAGGTGTCATATCAATAGCCTTGCCTGTCAAGGCAAGGTCAATAATTATAAACAGTCTTACAAAAGTTTTTCGACATTTATATTTTGTTAAATTGCGTATTGTTAGAGTGTTAAAAGAATGCGTAAGCAACATTAAATAGGTCGAAGACCTTATATAGAATTTTAGCACTAACGGTGCGTCATAATTTTTTTAAATATCTGTATTTCAATATTATTTCGCACCTTTGATAGTGCCATTTGCCTGAAAAAATCAAATGGCAACTATCTGAATTTGCGCCATTTGCCTTTTGCAAAACCAAATGGCGCAAATATAGGTGCTCTAAGAACAATTCCTATTTTTTACCCTGCCCCTTACAGGCTGGGCTAATGATTTATGCACCTTTGGCGCTATTGTTTACATGCAATAGACATAACTTAAAAATGAAAAACGTTTAAAAACACACTATTTATTCCCTTTACTATTTTGAAAACCAGACTTAAAATTTGTACCAAAATACTATGGGGTATTGACAGGATTAACATCGGGGGCTACCAATATGCCATGCCTAACGGCATTAAAAACAAAATTTCTTAATAAATTGCAATAATCCAGTGTTTTTGTAAATATTATCATAATACATTGATATACAAATAGTACAAATGTATATTTAGATTGATTTTAATAATATTTGTATTTTTAATAATCTATTTATTAGTAATTTACGAACTCCGAAACTTCAGTTAATTATTAATATAAAATATTAAATTTGAACACTAATCCACTATAAAATGTATTTTTAGAAAAGGGGTATCAATAAGTTTAGGAAAGGGTTCTCGTATAAAATCTATTTTTAGAAAAGGGATATCAATAAGTTTAGGTAAAGTAGGAATTATTTTTTCGCCAGTCCTTATGGCTCTTTCAATAACTTTTTTAGCCTTATCCAAACTCTTTTGTACATCCAAGATATCATCTCCGAGTTCATAGTCGTCTTCCGTTTCTCCGCCATAAGTATATACTTTCGTACTATAATATAATCCGTTTGGTTCTTTTAAAAAAACATCTAAAGTAAATAAATCCCCTGGTTCATGATATTTTTTAGTACGTCCATCAGCTAACCAATCACCATAGTGTACAGTCTCATGCGTTAATGTTTCATACAGTAACAATAATGCAGCTTGTGCATTTTCTTTACTTGCATATTCAAATAAATCTAACAATTCAGCACTTAATTCAATAATATGTTCTTCATTGCTGCTATAATATTCACCTAAGGCAGAATTTCCACGTGAAGATTTCTTAATGATTGGTTCATTACCATATTTAACGGCTTTTTTTATTGATTCTACTGTAAAACCATCATCACTATATTTAATCATAGCTTTTGTTATTTCTGGACTATTAATTATATCCCATTCTACATATTTTTCAATATAAGTTTTAAATTTTGGGTATTCATTAGCAACGGATTCCTCAAGTTTATACATCTGAACAACATTATTATTTTCCATTTTGTCAGTCTTTTCATATCGAATATTAATATTTTTAGTTTGCTCCATCGGTTTTTCTTTCCTCTGCAAAACCCCATCAGCAGCTTTTTTTCCTTGTTCGTCTGCTT
>JAOZVK010000559.1 GCA_029938185.1 Bacteroidales bacterium
TTCATTTTAATTTGCCATTGTTTTTGTTCAATTTGACGTTTTTTGTGAGTTCTGGATGTTGGACAGTCTTGTTTATCAGGTATTTCGTAATAGTATAAAAATCAATCCTGTTAATCCTGTTAATCCTGTTAATCCTGTAAAAAAATAAAATAATGTCCAATACTATACGTGTAGCCCTGTTAGCTAAAAATATCTAAAATGAAACTTGCAAAAAAACTAATTTTGGTGAATAAATAAACTCGAAGAACCTTTTTCTATTATAATTAAAAATAATTTTTTATAATATAATTAATTAAAATACGTTGTACAAACATATAGTTTAATTATTAAATTTTGAACATTTATAAGTAGGCTTACAAAAGTTTTTCGTTACCTAACTAATTCGTAATTTTTTGATTAAGTTGTGTTTATACTAATGCGTAAGCAACTATATATAAGTCGAAAACTTTATGTGAACTCCTAAAAACGATGATTTCAAAGTTTTTTGATAAGATGTCAAATAATAAATACTATTAGATCAAGAACCTATATTCAGTTAAATGATTTACTAAAATTAAAAGGAGACAAAGCCATGAAAAAATTATTTAGTTTGCTATTTGTAATGTCAATATTGTTATCATCATGCACAATAACATATGTGTCTAAAGGGTATGATGATGTATATTATACACCTGATGAGAAAATACCAGAAAGCAATACAACTAGCGTTTTCAATAAAAATAAAACTGACAAAAAAAATGAAGTAAAAACGTATAATAACTCAAGTAATGACAATTTTAATGATGATAATTATGATGATGATAACTTAGAATACAACGATAATGAAAGTTCATATTCATCAATTTATTCAACAAGAATACGTCGATTTCATAGACCACACGTTAGTCTAGGATATTATAATGATTATTTCTATAATGGTGGTTGGGGATTATCTTTATACTCACCATTCCTTTACTATGGATATAGACCATATTACTGGGGTAGATACAATTCTTGGAGATATAATTATTCCTCAACATATTCATATAGAAGACCATACAGGCATTATGGACATAGTTACTGGAAAGCTTACAAACATGGATATAACGATGGATATTATAATAGTTATGGAAGTAACAATTACAGCAACTATTACTCATACAGAAGACATGGACACAGAGCATCAACAAACCGATATAATCCATACGCAAATAGAACTTCATCAAAAAATTATAGCTCAAGAAGAACAAGTAATAATAGATATGTAGGAAATAGGTCTTCTAATAATAGATATTCTAATAGAAATTCATACAATAGAGGTTCAAATAACCGAAGCTCAACAAACAGAAGCTCAAATAACAGAAGCTCAACAAACAGAAGTTCATACAATAGAGGTTCAAATAACCGAAGCTCAACAAATAGAAGCTCAAATAATAGAAGCACAACAAACCGAAGTTCATACAACAGAGGTTCAAATAACAGAAGTTCTACAAAAAGAAGTTCAACAAATAGAAACACAAATAACAGAAGTTCTACAAAAAGAAGTTCAACAAATAGAAGCTCAAATAACAAAAGTTCAACAAGAAAAAGTACAAATAGAAACTCAAATAAGAGTTCTACCAGCAGTTCCAGTTCAAGGAAAAGTTCAGGTAGTTCAAATAGGAGTAGTAAGAGATCTGGAAGATAGTTTTTTAATTTTGTTTACATAGAGTTTTTATACAGTTCTATTGTATTGAGGCTAAGTACTATTACAAAATTTTCGGCATTTGTTTTTGTACAATTGGCTACTTGATAGCAATTTATAAAAATGCGTAAACCACATTAAAATAGGTCTAAGACCTTACGTAAACCACTACTGAAACAATTCATAATAAGTTTCTTTAGTATTTTAGATAAGATTTACATGTTTAAAATATCCTGTTAATCATGTAAATCCTGTCAAATTATTATATATAAACTTAAGCAATTTATGTCTTAATACACTACACTTAATAAACGCTTACACTTAATATTAAATATTTTTTACATAACAACCTGCATTTAACCAATTCAATTTTTTTATTACTTGATGATAAAGTATTAGTAATCAACTAAATTTAAACAAAATGAGAAAATTAGCAAATTTATTATTTATACTATTTTTAAATGTATTTTTGATAAATAGCCAAAATGAAACAGATGCATTAAGATATTCAAGAAATTTTCATGGAGGCACAGCCCGATATATGAGTATGGGAGGCTCATTTGGAGCATTAGGTGGAGAACAATCTGCAATAGGTTTTAACCCTGCTGGTTTAGGGGTTTTTAGACGTTCCGAAATTACACTTACACCAACATTATATGTCGAAACTGTTGATGCAGAGTATTTAAGCAAAAAAGCTAATGATATTAAATACAATTTTAATTTTAACAATATTGGATTTGTTGGTTCTTTTGGTTCAGTGACTAATAGTTCGGGTTGGGAAAATATTGGATTTGCAATTACATATAACAGAATAAATAATTTTAGTAGTAATAAGTTAATAAAAGGTGTGAATAATAGTAATTCATTACTTGATTTGTATATGTATAACTCTGATGGAACACACCCAAACAACCTTGGCGACCCTCAATTTCTTGCATTTGATACTTGGCTTATAGATACTATTCAAGATTCCGATTATACATATACAAATGAATTGTATGGTAAATATGGTGAAACTCAACGAAAAACAATAAGTACTAATGGCAAAGTAGGAGAATCTAATTTTGCATTTGGTGGCAGATACGAAAAAAAAGTATATGTTGGTTTTAGTATTGGAATTAGGAATGTTAAATATGAAGAAAAAACTATTTATTCTGAAGTTGATGAAGATGATAAAGTAGATTTTAAATCTTTTGAATACGAGGAGTCATTAAAAACAACAGGAATCGGTTTCAACTTTAAATTTGGTATATTATTTCAACCTTTTGATATGATAAGAATTGGAGGTTCAATACATACACCAACATTTTATAATTTGAGTGATGAGTTTTATAGTACTATGAACTCATATTTCGATACTCCAGATGATGACGGTAAAACAGATTATCTTGCTGAATCTAATACACTAAATTATGATTATAATCTAACATCTCCATTAAAAGCTACTGGAAGTTTGGCTATAATAATCAAAAAATTTGGTTTGATAAGTTTAGACTATGAGTATATTGATTATTCTACATCAAGGTTACGTTCTAATGACTATAGTTTTGAAACTGAAAATGAAAATATCAAGAGTTTATATGGTATAGCACATAATTTAAGAGCTGGTGCCGAATTAAATTTTGGACCTATAATACTAAGAGGAGGATATTCTTATTATAGCTCTCCATACAAAACTGAAAACATAACAGACCAGGGTGTTATTCAATCATATTCTGGTGGTGTAGGAATGAGAACTTCAGCCTTTTTTATTGATATAGCATTAATATATTCAACATCAAATGATGAGTATTTATTATATGAATTAGAAAATTCTAGTCAAATAGCAACTTTAAACAATGTTCAAAGTAAAGTTCTTGTTACTATGGGAATAAAATTCTAAAACTTTGAACTTAGAGTTTTTAGCCTGATTATACTTTAAATGGTACAATTATTCAATTATTCAATTATTCAAT
>JAOZVK010000560.1 GCA_029938185.1 Bacteroidales bacterium
GTGTAGCAATATGGGCTATATTAATGAGCATTTTTGTATTGTTTACAAAAGCTATTGTATTTAGTCATGTACTATTTTTGTTTATAATTGTTACTATAGTTAGTTTTATTTATTTATTATATGGAATTATTGTTGCAACAATTAATAAAAGAGAAGGTGCAGTATTTTCATTAATAGGTATGTTATCTATTGTTATTATTGGAATTAATGATATTTTGCATGATCTTAATATAATAAACACAATGTTTTTGATACCGATAGGTTTATTTATTTTTATTTTTCTACAATCAGTTATGGTATCATATAGGTTTGCTATGTCATTTAAGAGGTCGGAAGAACTTATGGAAAAGTTAAATTATACGAATAAAAATCTTGAAAATATAGTTAAGGAAAGAACAGAAGAAATTGAATTACAAAAAAAAGAATTGGTATCAAAATCAAATAATCTAACAAAAACAAATAATAAACTAAAAAATCAAGCAAATGAAATACTTCAAAAAAATGAAATTTTAGGAGAGCAACAAGAAGAATTATCACAAGTTGTTGAAGAATTAAGAGTTTTGAATGATGTTATTGAATCAACAAATTTAGATTTAAATACAAAAAATCAAGAATTTGTTAAACAGCGAGATATAGCAAATAATCAAAAAAATATGATTGAAACTCAAAACAAATCAATAAAAGAAAGTATATTATACGCAAAAAGAATTCAAAGTGCATTGTTAGATTCAACTTTTGATACATATGAAAGTATTGAAAATTTTGTTTATTTTCAGCCAAAAGATATTGTAAGTGGCGATTTTTATTGGATAAAAAAAATTGATAAATATCTTATTTTTACAGTGGTTGATTGTACTGGACATGGTGTACCTGGAGGATTTATGAGCATGCTGGGAATTGCTTTTTTAAACGAGATAGTTCCAAAAACTATAAGAAGTGGTTTTTTTTCTAAAAATAGAAAAATAAATCCAGGCTTAATTTTACACAAACTAAGAAATAAAGTTAAAAGTTCATTACATCAGAACAAAGATAGTAACTCCCTGAGAGACGGTATGGATATGGCTTTATGTATTTTTAATACAGAGTCTAAAATTATGCATTTTTCAGGTGCATATAATCCTTTGATAGTAATAAAAAATATAAATAATAAACAAGAACTCATTGAAATAAAGGGAGACAGAATGCCAATAGGTATTTATGTTGGCAAAGAAAAATCTTTCACAAATCATCGAATTAAACTTGAAACAAATGATACTGTTTATATTTATAGTGATGGTTTTGTAGACCAAATTGGAGGCAAAAATAAAAGAAAGTATTTATCAAAAAATTTTAAAAATCTGCTAATGAAAATTTCATCTTATCCTATAGATATGCAAAAACAATTAATTCAAAAAGAATATGATAATTGGATATTAAAAGATAACAATAAAGACAAACACCAACAGATTGATGATATATTAATTATGGGGTTCAAAATAAAATAATCAAATACAAATGACTATGCGAACCCTTTTAAGCTACTTGCATTTCCCCGCATTTCACTTTGCTTCATACGGGGCTATCAATAGGTCGTCCCTATGGGACTTAATAAATACGCTAATTATTGAATAAGTAGTCTTACAAAAGTTTTTCGATACTTAATTTTTTGTTAAATTACATATTATTAGAATATTAATAGAATGCGTAAGTAACATGAAACAGGTCAAAGACCTTATTTACGTAAATAAATATCTCCACTAATTGTTTCGAGCTTAATGGATTTACCTCCTCCATTTAATTCTTGTTCTATATTAGAACCTATAAAGCTTGGTTTTTTTGCGACTTTATATCAAGATCCGAATATATTGTTCCTAAAATAGTTTTCATATTCAAATCTGCTTTTGATTTTGCAGATATATTTACATCAATAAATCCACTGATTGTTTTTACATTTATCTCGCCTTCAATATTTTTTATATCAACATTTCCACTTATAGTATTTACTTTTAATTTTGCTTTTTGGGGTAAAAACACCTCAAAATCTAAACTTAATTTACAACAATTACAGTCGTGCTTGTCATCATGTATTGTAATATTATTTTTAAATAATTTTTTTCATTTATATTTTTTTTATAAAAGTTCTTTTTACAAAATTTTGGTTCTTAAAATTTACGGCTACCCACGTAAAGTTGGATAGCTTACTGCGCTCGGCAGGTGTTTTTCAACCTGTAAATCTGGTCTAAATAATACTAAAGAAACTTATGACTTGTTTCAGTAGAGCTATTCATTACTTTATTATTTTGTTTTTTTAATTTGACTTTGACTTGTTTATTATAGATTACCACAATTAATAGAAAAGGTTACCTAATTGAACAAAAGTTTTATCACATTAGTAAAAAAAAATTTTGATTAAGTTATTTGTTAGTTATATTTACTGTTGATTATACTGTAGCTATTTTTATTTGTTTGACTTTTTTTTCAAATTTTATTTTATGAAATTTTATACAATTCTGTGGTTACCAATTATATAAATTTAATATAAGCTTCATATTATGTTAATTAAGAAGAACCGAAGTTGAAAATATATAAAATATTTTGTATAATTACCATATAGAATATAAAATTTATATAGAAATATAATTAATTATATAAATATAATGCATAAGCAATATTAATTTGGTCGAAGACCACTTACATCTAAATTTATGAAAATTATGAAAAAACAAATTATTGTAATTTGTATTGCAATTATTTATTCGTTTGCATTACATGCACAAGAACAACTAAGTCATCAAAAAAAGACATTTGTTGACAAAAATGGTAAACTTTATTGGAATAAAGCACTGCCTGTATTTTTTAGAGTTTCCACTTCTAAGAATGAAGGCGCACAATCATATTTGCTAAAAAGTGAATCATCACCACAATATTCAAATCCAATGTACTTTGATATAGATGGTTATAACACCTTACGTTCACCATCAAGGGTTGATACAGTTACTAAAAAGGTTGTATTACCAAAGCAAGATGTAAGATTTGAAATGTATGCTGATGGACTTCCACCCAAAAGTACGGCTCTTTTTAAAGGAGCACCGAGATACACCCAAAAAAGCAAAGTATATTATGGTAAAGGACTATATATTGAAATAAAATCAAAAGATGCAACATCGGGAACCGAAAAAACATATTATTCGATTGATGGAGAAGCATATAAAGAATATAAATCAAATATTGAAATTAATACTGAAAAAGAAGATATTAGTTTGTCATATTACTCTGTTGATAATGTAGGGAATGTTGAAAAAGCAAAAAAAGTAAGTTTTTCTTATGATGCCACACCACCTTTTACAAAACGTAGTATTCAAGGAAAATTTTTTGGGAAAGTACTGTCAGGTTCTGCAAAAATTGTTTTAACAAGTACAGATGCAATGTCGGGAGTTTACAGAACATTTTACTCAATTGATGGAAAAAAACCTAAATTATATACTAAGCCATTATCTGCAACTTTATTTAGAGGAGGATCACACAAACTAGCATTTTTTTCGATTGATAATGTAGAAAATAATAATTCTGATGATGAAAATAGACAAAATAATGAAAATTTTTTAGATATAATTACTGATGAAACAGGTCCATTAG
>JAOZVK010000561.1 GCA_029938185.1 Bacteroidales bacterium
TTACAAAATCAATGCTATCCCACCACCTCAGCCAACAAAAAGCCAAACACGGACTGTTGAATGTGTTTAGACAAAACGAACAAATATTGTGATTTACCAACATCGACAATATGTTAATGGACGGAGGCGAGCTAAACTCTATAAACAACAAGAAAATGTATAGTTTCTTCAAAAGAAGCCTCAATACTATCGAAGGAAATAGTGCCGAAGCGAACGAAAATCTTATTAATACTTTTGGTAGTCTTTGAAAAATCATTCAACTACAATGAAATAAAGAAAAAATAGCAAAAATCAAAAACCCATATATCAAAAGAATGTTTATGCCACCCGATGCACAAGCAAACACCCCTGTATGACAAACATTTAATTTCGAATCGTTTGTCAAAATATCAGAAGAATTGTCAGCAGGTGAAAACACCAGCCGAGTGCAGTAAGCTATCCAACTTTACGTGGAGTAGCTATAAAAGCTATGTAAAGAAACATAGTTATAAAACATATAAATAATTATGTAAAAGATAACAAAAAATTATTTAATATTTAATAATCAATTATATACATCAAATTCGTTATTTAAAATCATTTAAAATAAAGCTGAAATTTAGTTTTGATAATATGATATTTCTGTTTTTTTGTATTTTTGTCAATAATTAATTCAAAAATCATTGTATATATATCAAAAAGGCTAAATTGCCGAAAAAATGGCTCTTTGTACTTTTTTACATTATTTACGCCTAAGTAATTTTACTATTATTGACTATCAGTTATTTAAAAATCAAAAAAATTGTGTGTAAATAAACTTTAAGAGCCAAAAAGATTAATATACATTTAACAGTATTAAATTGGTCGAAGACCATAATTTAAATATATTTTTATATGAACAAAATAATTAAAAAAGTACAGTTTTCTGAAAATGTTTCTAAAATAGTAATAGAAGCACCTGATATAGCTAAAAGTAGAAAAGCAGGTCATTTTGTAATAATACGATTAGATAAAAAAGGAGAACGAATACCTTTAACTATTGCAGGAGCAAATAAAGAAGAAGGCACAATAACTCTAGTTGTTCAAAAAGTAGGTGTAACATCTGATAAACTCTTAAAACTAAACGAAGGCGATTCTATATTAGATGTAGTTGGACCATTAGGCAAAGCTACTCATATAGAAAAAGTAGGGACAATACTTGCAGCTGGAGGTGGAGTAGGCATAGCTCCTTTGTTACCAATAGTAGAAGCATTTAAAGAAGCTGGAAATAGAGTTGTAACTGTTTTGGCTGCTCGTAATAAAGATTTGATAATATTAGAAGACGAAATACGTAAACATTCTGATGAAGTTATTATAATGACTGACGATGGTTCGTATGGTAAAAAAGGATTAGTAACTCATGGTTTGGAAGAAGTTATTAAAAACGAAAAAGTAGATTTATCAGTTGCAATTGGTCCAGCAATAATGATGAAATTTTCGGCATTAACTACAAAAAAATATAACATACCAACTCTGGCAAGCTTAAACACAATAATGGTTGATGGAACTGGAATGTGCGGAGCATGTAGAGTAAGTGTCGATGGTAAAATAAAATTTGTATGTGTTGATGGACCTGAGTTTGATGCTCACAAAGTAGATTTTGATGAAATGCTTACTAGGCTTGGTGCTTACAAAAAAGCTGAAATTGAGGCTTACAATTCATATATAAAATAGTCTAAGGGTCAAAGACCTTATTAATAATTGCTTACGCATGATGTGTAATCAATTGTATTTCAGTAAATATGCATTTCATTGGTAAATAGTAAATTTTAAATACATGAAAAATTCAAAAGAATATTATAAAGAAGAAAGAAATAAAGACTGGAGAGTAAAGCTTAGAAAAGAGCTAAAAACAAAAGAAAGAACAAAAAAACAAAGGATTAAAATGCCTGAAGAAGATCCTGATGTAAGAAACAAAAACAGCACTGAAGTAAACAAAGGTCTTGCTGAAAATGTTGCAGTTATTGAGGCACAAAGATGTATTGACTGTCCAGATCCAACCTGTATTACAGGCTGCCCAGTAGGTATTAATATTCCGAAATTTATTAAAAAAATTGAAGAAAAAGACTTTCTTGGCTCGGCGGCTATTTTGAAAGAAACTAATACATTACCCGCAGTTTGTGGAAGAGTTTGTCCACAAGAAAAACAATGCGAAGAAAAATGTTTCTATACATTAAAACTTAAAAAAGACCCAGTTGCAATTGGATATTTAGAAAGATTTGCAGCCGATTTTGAAAGAGAAAGTGGTAAAATGGCTATACCTAAAGTTGAAAAACAAAATGGTATAAAAATAGCAACAATAGGCTCAGGTCCAGCAGGTTTGGCATTTGCTGCCGATATGGTTAAGTTTGGATATGATGTTACTGTTTTTGAAGCTCTTCACGAAATAGGCGGTGTTTTAAAATATGGAATACCTGAATTTAGACTACCAAACGAAATTGTAGATGTAGAAATTGAAAATCTTGAAAAAATGGGCGTTAAATTTGTCAAAAACTTTATTGTTGGCAAAACTGCGTCATTTGACGATTTAAGAGAAAAAGGATTTAAAGCATTTTTTGTAGGTAGTGGTGCAGGTTTACCAAGATTTATGAATATACCTGGCGAAAATTTGATTGGTGTTTTTTCTGCAAATGAATATCTTACAAGAATAAATCTTATGAGTGCAGCAAAGCCCGATTATGATACACCTGTTTTGAGTGGAAAAAAAGTAGCTGTAATTGGTGGAGGAAATACTGCAATGGATGCCGTTCGTACTGCTAAAAGACTGGGTGCCGAATCAAAAATTATATATAGACGTTCGTTAGTCGAAATGCCTGCAAGAGTTGAGGAAGTACACCATGCTCAAGAAGAAGGCATAGAATTTTTAAACCTGCATAATCCTATAGAATATATTGGCGATAATAATGGAATAGTCAAAAAAATGATACTACAAAAAATGGAACTTGGCGAACCTGATAGTTCAGGAAGACGACGACCAATAGTAATAGACGGTTCTGATTTTGAGGTGGACGTAGATACTGTAATTGTTAGTGTTGGAGTATCACCAAATCCACTCATTCCGGCTAGTTTGTCTGAACTTAAAACTACTAAATGGGGAACAATTGTAGTAAATGAAGATAATATGCAAACATCTATTGATGACATTTTTGCAGGTGGCGATATTGTTAGAGGTGGTGCAACTGTAATATTAGCTATGGGCGATGGTCGTAATGCTGCGGCTGGTGCACATAAACATTTAACTGAAAGTAATAATTAAGGTCTTCGACCTATTTATAGTTGCTTACGCATTAGTGTAAAGACAATTTAATCAGAAAGTTATAAATAAGTAAATGTCAAAAAACTTTTGTAACAGTACTTAACTGTCTATCCGAATATTAAATTATTTTTGATAGCTTGTAAAATAGGAATAAAAATATTGGCTCTTAAAGTTTGCTTACGTATAATTAGCTCATAATCAGTGTTGTGAAAATATTTATGCGTAAGCAAACTAAAAAAGCTCGAAGAGCCTCTATTTTATTAAACATCTTTTTCTGCTTATCATTAAGTAGATCAATATACAAAAATGACACTTTTGTTTTTTGTATTATGCTGTTTAT
>JAOZVK010000562.1 GCA_029938185.1 Bacteroidales bacterium
ATTAGTTCCTAAAATGTTCTTTTATTTCGTTAGTAAGTTTTTTAGCCCTGAAAGATAAGCATTAACACGGGGCAACGCCCTATGTATAAATGCATTCGCAAACAAAAAAGCCCTGAAAGGCAAAAGCAAGACAATAAAAAAAAGAATAAAATTAGAACTAATAATATTGTTGTAATTTATTAATTTTTATAAGCCCAGCTTCGCCCTATTTAATATTGCTAATCCATAATGAATAAAATTTTTTGTATGTACACTCAATTTAATAATAAAATATGGAAAACTTCATTGAAATTACCTGTAAAAATAATAATACAATAAAAACATATGAAAGAGGTGTAAGTCTCGAAAGCATAATATCTGACCAAAATATAAAATTAAATTATTCTATTTTGGGTGCTCTTGTAAATAATGAGTTAGAAGAACTGAACTATCAGTTATACAAACCTAAAACAATAAAATTCATTGATATATCAAATGAAGATGGAATGCGAATGTATATACGTTCCTTATCGTTTGTGTTGATAAAAGCTGTAAAAGATTTAAATCCTAAGTCTGAAATTAATATTGAACATTCTGTATCAAATGGTATTTATTGCGAAATTACTGAGTTCGATAATACAGACACATCACAAATAGCTTCGGATATTAAAAATCTTATGCAGAAAATTATTGATAAAAATTATCCTTTTATTCGTAAAGATTTAGAAAGAGATAAAGCAATAAAACTATATAAAAAGCATAAGTTTACTGAAAAGCTAAAGCTATTTAAAACTCAGAAAAAGTTTTATTCATCGGTATACTATCTTGATGGATTAGTTGATTATTTTTATGGTTATCTTGTTCCTTCAACTGTCTATCTTAAAGTATTTGATTTACTTAGCTACGAAAATGGGTTCTTACTGAGGATTCCAAAAAAAACGAATCCAAATGAACTAAGAGATATTATTAAACAAAAACAAATGTTTAATATTTTTAAAGAATACAAAAACTGGAGCGAAATTCTTGATGTAAAAAGTATTGGTAGTATAAACGAAATAATTTTATCGAATAAAGAAAGTGAACTTATAAAAATATCAGAAGCATTACATGAAAAAAAAGTTGCTCAAATTGCTGATGAAGTATACAAACGAAGGGAGAATGTAAGATTAATTTTAATATCAGGGCCATCGGCATCAGGAAAAACAACTTTCTCGAAAAGACTATCAATACAGTTAAAAGTACTTGGACTAAAACCTATACAAATATCGCTAGATAATTATTTTGTTGATAGAGAAAAAACACCATTAGACAAAAATGGCGAATATAATTTTGAAGCATTAGAAGCATTAGATTTAGAATTATTTAATAAAAATCTTCTATCTCTTTTTGCTCAAAAAGAAATCAAAGTTCCATCATTTTCATTTGAAACTGGAAAGCAATTTTTTAGCGGTAAAACTTTAAAATTATGTAAAAATAATATTTTGATTGTTGAAGGAATTCATGGACTAAATCCTCAATTAACTTCAAATATTGATGATAATCTGAAATTTAAAATATATATTTCGGCTTTAACACAAATTGGTATTGATAATCATAACCGAATACCCACAACCGATAATAGACTGATAAGAAGAATTGTAAGAGATTACAAACATAGAGGATATTCGGCTCTCGAAACATTAAAACGTTGGGATAGTGTAAGAAAAGGTGAAGATGAGCATATTTTCCCATATCAGGAAGAAGCTGATATTATGTTTAACTCGGCTCTACTCTACGATTTAGCTGTTCTAAAAATGTATGTTACTCCTCTACTTGAAGAAATACAACAACTTGAACCACAATATGCCGAAGCCAAAAGATTATTAAAATTTTTATCATATTTTGTACCAATAAAAAGCGATGAAATTCCTCCTACTTCAATATTAAGAGAATTTTTGAGTGGTAGTAGTTTTATATATTAAGGTCTTCGACCTCATTAATGTTGCTTACGCATCATATTAAAATTCTAATAATGTGCAAACTAACAAAATATAAATGTTGAAAAACTTTTGTAAAACTACTGAAACAAATCATAAGTTTCTTTAGTATTATTTAGACAGGATTTACTGGATTTACATGTTTAAAATATCCTGTTAATCATGTAAATCCTGTCAAATTATTATATTTATAAACTTAATCAATTTATGTCTTAATACACTACTTTATATAAAATCAATGGCTCTAAATGCCAAAATATTAATCTCATAAATACATAATATGAATACTGATTACATAGAAAATTTAAAAACAAACTTGCCCAAAACCTTAGACTTAACAAATGAATTAGATCTTGAAAAGTCAAAAGAAATTGCAAATAATATATTTAATAAATATACTATTGATGAAATTAATGGACTTGAAATAAAATTATCCGAAAATAAAGATGCAAATCCTTTAATGTTGCATTTGGCAATAAAACTTGCAAAATCGAAAAAAATAATATCTCAATTAACCGATAAAATTCATGTATCTGTTGTGTTTGCTGTATATAAAGAACATAATAGAATGAAAACAAAAAAAGAACACGAACATGGCGAAAATTTTATTATACTCAAAATATCACAACTAAATTGGTTGTTTGGTGATTATAAGAATTTTAGTTGGAATATGGTAATTGTTGATGATGGTTGTCCCGAAAATAGTGGAAAAATAGCTCAAGAAATATTAAACAAAAAATATAAAAGCAAAAACGTAGAGGTTTTGTTTTTGGAAGAAGCCATAAAAAAGCAAATTCAAGTAACTCAGCCTTTATCAAATACAAATCAAAGTAGAAAGGGTGGCTCAATAGAATATGGAATGTGGCATGTTGCACAAGAAAAACATGATAATCATATTATCGTTTTTACTGATGCCGATTTATCTACTCATTTAGGACAAACAGGTTTGCTTGTTGATGGTATTATATCAGAGAACAAACGCTCGGCAATAGGCTCAAGACGTGAAAATTTATCAATAGTTATTAAAAAAGGTGTTAGAAACAACAGAGGAAAACTATTTATTTATTTATGGAAAAGAATGTTACCAAACCTAAATTATATTATTGATACTCAATGTGGTTTTAAAGCATTTAAAACTGAAACAGTCAAAGAAATTATTAACGAAACCATAGAAAAACAATTTGCATTTGACATTGAACTACTCCTAAAAACTGAGCTAATACAAAACAAATCAATAAGTAAAATACCCATTGCATGGATTGACAGCGAAGCTGCATCGACTACCACAGACCTGCAACCATATCTATCAATGTTAAAATCAATGGTTTTGATGTATAAAAAATATTTGCAAAAAAACGAAGAAGCCAATTCTTTTGCAAACTTTATTGATTCATTAGACGAAAACAAATGGAATAAACTTGTAGATAATATTCCACAAGATATTACAAGCCGTGAACCTGCTGAATTTGATAAATTTAATGATGTAAAAGTTGCAGACTTACAAGCTATTATCAATTAAGGCTATCCACAACATCAGAGCTCACAAAAAGCGTCAAATTGAACAAAAACAATGGCAAATTAAAATGAAAATTTATATTGAATATAAAATGTAGAATTTCGAATATTGGGCAAGTTTTATTTTTAATATTTTTT
>JAOZVK010000563.1 GCA_029938185.1 Bacteroidales bacterium
TATAAAAACAACACTTTTGTTTTTTTTATTATGCTGTTTATCAAGCGTAAGCAATATTGTTAATTATCCATTGTTCATTGTTAATTACTTATTAGTATCAAAAATTATTTTTTCTTTCATGAGTCTTTATCTTTAAATTCATTTACTCGTATTTGACCACTCATTAACTTGGGCAATAAGGTGTCGCTTGTCTTTTTTAAAGTTTGGATTTGTTGATGATTATAGTTTACCTTATCTAAATTTGATTTTAAATAACCATAAAAATCTTCTCTTTTTGCTAAATTTTTAATAAAAGGAATTTCTAATTCTTTTACACTGGTTATAGTTAAAGCTTTTTGAGTACTACCAATAGAAATAATATTTAATTGATTTTGTGTGCTTTTTAATTTAAGCCAGTAATACACAAAATCAGAAAAAAGAGTTTTGTTGAAATTTTTAAACCAAATCAAATTACCATCTTTAAAAAAGAAAGGTTTACTATCTCTTACTTGAAATGGCACTCCAAGAGTCCCAACCGCCGTAAGAAGTATATCTCTTTTTTTTGGTGTTGAAAATTTATCTTTGATTTCCTTAAATCTATCTACAGATATAAATAATTCAGTAGAAATATCAGGTTTTGTACTTAACTCAATTATTTCTTTACTTCTATAAAAAGGTATACCTTTTTCTATATATTCATTATAAAATATTCTTTTGCTTGATGATATATCTAAAAAATTATCAATTTTAACTAATTTCCAATTATCAGATTTATTACCAAACCATTCTTTAAAAATAGTTTGTGCGGTGGTTTCTAAGGTTTTGTTTTGGGCTTGTAGTAGTTCTATTTTATTATCAAAAGAAGTTAGGATATTGGCTATGGCTTTTTGTTCTGGAAGAGGTGGGAGAAAAATTTTTCTTTCAATCAAGGAATTTGTTTGAACTCTTTGTATTCCAAATGTTCCTGTCATTAATTTACTTTTATATGATTTTTTTTCAAAATATTGAATTTTTTTCGTAAAATTGCCAAGACAAGCCATTGGTATTTTAGTTGCAACTTCACCTTTAACAATAGATTCTCTTGGATTAATAATTGCAACTTCCACCAACGTAGTTTCCACCCATCCACTTGGTATATTATTTTCAGCACCTAAAATATTTTTTCCATAAATACGGATATGTTCTTTTAGTTCGTCAGAAGTAATTGTTTTGTAGGCAATAACATCAAACATATATGGAATTTGCGAATCTTCAAAATCGCTTTGCAAACTTGCAATTATTGAGTGGCTAATTTTTTCGCCAAAAAGCACAATATCAACATCAGACATTGGTTTAAAAGTATTTTTGGCACGAGAGCCAAACAGCACTACTTTTTCAATTTCTTTATGCTTTTTTAATATGCTTAAAGTTTCGTTCCATTCTTTATCTGTAAAACCATATTTATTCATCTGTTTTTTCTTTTTTTAGCACAAAGTATAAATCTCTTAACAAAAAGAAATATTGTTTTTTTATTTGGCTTGTTATTTCTATTGCCATATTTTCATTATAGGCGTGGCTTGTTTTATTTCTATCATCAAGGGCTTTAAGCCAAGCAGGGTCGGTTATATAAGCTTCTTTTAAAGCCTGTCTAATTACTTTTTTTGGCGAAGAAATATTAATAAAACCCTCTTCCTCCAAATAATCTTTTAAAGTTTTCCAAGCCAATTCGATAGTATATTCATATCTCTGAATAATCGAATCTCTTATAAATAGATTCTTTAAATCTTTTTCGTGAGCCTCAATACTTTCGTTTAAAGAAAAATATGCTTTTTCAAAATTCTGAAACCTTTGTTGCCATCTTATTGGTGTGTACATATTTTATTTTTTTTATAAATTAAACCCAATTTTAGAAAGTTGTTTTTCAATTTCTTGGTTAAGTTCTTTTTCTTTGTCCATTTGTTCTTTTAATAAAACAGTTAATGACTGCATTTTATCTTCAAAAGGTATTCCATCGTCTATTTCATCGGGTATTCCTACATATCGCCCGGGTGTTAGTACATGGCTGTGTTTTTGTATTTCTTCTAATGTTGCCGATTTGCAGTAGCCTTTTATATCTTCGTATTTTTGTTTATCTGCCTTAGACCTCCAATTGTGGTATGTTTCGCATATTTTGTTAATATCTTCATCTGCTAAGTCACGGTGTACACGGTCTTTCATAAAACCCATTTCGGAGGCATCAATAAACAGCACGTTTTTATTTTCCTCTGATTTGTTTCTACGCAAAAACCAAATACAAGCAGGAATACCAGTATTATAAAACAGTTGTTTTGGCAAAGCTACAATACATTCTACCAAATTGTTTTCAACTAAGTTTTTTCGTATCTTGCCTTCGCCCGATGTGTTGGAGCTTAAAGAACCGTTGGACAATACTGTTGCCATAACACCACTCGGCGATAAATGGTATAACATATGTTGCATCCAGCCAAAGTTGGCATTTCCGTTTGGTGGTGTGCCATATTTCCAGCGTCCGTCTTCTTGCAATAGTTTAACACCCCATTCTTTTTGGTTGAATGGTGGATTTGCCAAAATAAAGTCAGCTTTTAGGTCGGGGTGTGCATCTTTCAAGAAAGAGCCTTCGGTATTCCATGCCACAAATTTTGAGTTTATATTGCGAATAGCCAAGTTCATTTTAGAAAGTTTCCAAGTGGTTTGGTTGCTCTCTTGTCCATATACGGTAACATCTTTTATGCTTTTGCCATGTTCGCTAACAAACTTTTCGTTCATTACAAACATTCCACCGCTGCCACTTGCCGGGTCGTACACTCTGCCTTTGTATGGTTCAATCATTTCTACCATTAGTTTTACAATAGCTTTTGGTGTGTAGAATTGTCCACCTTTTTTTCCTTCAGCATTTGCAAATTTGCCTAAAAAATATTCATATACTCTTCCAAAAAGGTCTTTTGAGTTTTTGTTTTCGGCTTGCAACTCTGTATTAGAAATTAGGTCAATCAGTTCTCCAAGAGAAGTTTTATCAAGATTGGCTTTTCCATATACTTGTGGCAATACATTTTTAAGTTCTTTGTTTTCTTTTTCTACAGCCTCCATTGCTTGGTCTATGTTTTGCCCAATAGTTGGAAGTTTTGCCTGTGCATGAATATTATTCCAACGAGCTTTTTGAGGAACAAAAAATATATTTTTGGCAATATATTCGTCTCTGTCTTCTGGGTCGCTCATTTCGTCAACTTCCAGTTTGTTATAAAGTTCTGTAAACGATTCCGAAATAAATTTTAGAAATACCAAGCCCAATACAATATGTTTGTATTCTGCCGCATCAATATTTTTTCTTAATTTATCTGCTGCCTTAAATAGTTTCTGTTCGAAACTGCTATTATCTTTTTTTGCCATTTATATTTTTTTTGGCTCTTCGAGCCTTTTAATGTTGCTTACGCCTAAATAATTTTACTATTATTGATTATCAGTTAATTTAAAAAAGTAAAAATAAATTTGTGGCATTTTTCATTTATCGCTTGACACTTTTGTGATTTAAAACCTTATTTTTTTTGTTTTAACCTTAGTAGAAATAAAGTTTAATCATCATTATTAACCTTATTACCTTATTTAAACGATTATAAATAAGGTAATAAGGTTT
>JAOZVK010000564.1 GCA_029938185.1 Bacteroidales bacterium
AATTTAAGCTCTTCAAAGTTTTTATCTTGCTTCCACATTTAATAATCCAATAATCCCACAATCCAATAATCCCACAATCCAATAATCCAATAATCCAATAATCCAATAATCCAATAATCCAATAATCCCACAATCCAATAATCCAATAATCCCACAATCCAATAATCAAAGACAGCAATACGTTTTAATAATATAAACAACAGCATGTCCGGTTTTGAATTTATAAGAAAAACGCCAAACATTTTTAGTATTTTCTACTTTATATAATTCCTTTTGCAGATTAGAAATATTTATTTTCAGTAACTGTTTCGACTTCTTTCCAACTGTTTGAATTTCATTTATATTTAATTCATTTGCCCATTTTTCAATAACTTGTAGTTCATTTTTTGCAGTATGTTGATAAAAGTATGTTCCTTCTCTAAAATCCATAATTAAAGTGTAAAAATTAGAATTGCTTATTTTACTTAAATTACTGTCAGTTTTTACAAAATCAATAATACCAAAACCAGTATTAATTAAATAACAAATACTCCAAAGATTTTTAGTTTTCTCAATTTCAACTATAAAATCATCTTCAATATCCTCTTTTAATTCATTCAATAATTAGTTTTTAGTTTTTTTACCTATATATTTTATTTTATTGGGATTTATATTCTTTGCCCATACGATAGGTGCATTAGTTATATTTTCTGCTTGTATCTGGCTTATATACTGTTTGTTTCTAAAATAGTTGTAAAATGTATATAAATTCATTCTTTTTATTGTTTACAAGTTTTAATAATATGAATAATTGCAAAACCTGTTTTAAATTGATAATCAAAAATCCAGATATTTTTAGTTGTATCAATCAGTAATGGCAGAAATTCGTCTAACTCTTTAGGTAGTTTTTTAATAAACGATTGCTTTGTTTTATTTCCTAAATGTTGAATTTCATTTATATTCAATTTATTAGCCCATTGTATAAGTGCTTGTCGTTCATTATGGGAAGTTAGTTGGTTAATATATGTGCCTCCTCTAAAATCCATTATAAATGTATATAAGTTCATTTTATCAGTATTTTTTATTTATATCCTTTCCCCTTACTACTGTGATTTTCTCCTTTAAAATCAGTCTTTTTTTTCCAATGCTCAAGCTGTTTTTTTAGCTTTTTTCTAAGTTTGATGTCCTCTTTTGTTTTTTGTGGTTTTTGTTTTAGTTTGTCATATTCCTTTTTAAATTTTTCATACTTCTCTTTTGCAGCCTGTTGTTGTTTTTCGTTTGAATGTTTTTCGTTTCTGCCACTTTGTTTTTTATTATCAGTTTGCTCATTTTGATTTGTTTGTTCTGTCTGTTTATTCTGATTTATTTGTTGTTCTATTTTATTATTAAAAGCTATAGGTCTAAGAATGGTATTTATTACAAAAAAAAGAATAATAGTTAATGCTATAAATTTAAAAACAATTAGCAATATTTTGGCTCTTCGAGCCTTTTTATCTTGCTTACGCATAAATGTTTTTACATTTGTATCTGTTTTATTTAGATGTTTTATTCTTTTGGTTTTTATTGTATTTATTGTACCGGTTTGTTACATATTGCTTGTTTAAACTGTCGGTGTGGCTTCAATGCCACGCAGACAGTAAGCGTTTATATCATTGATTTTCAATTGCAACTAATAAAATACAACAACAGACAACAAAAATATGAAACATATTGTAAATTACAACTGAACAGTCTTGATTAGCAATAATTTTATCATTTTTATTTGTTACTTTATTTTAATAATAAAAAAATCTTACTTTAATTAATTGAGTACAAATATAGTTACAACGACAAATACATAGCATGTTATTAAACATATCAATGGGGGGCAATTGGTATTATTTTATTTAGATTCGCAGCTGATATTATCAATGTCGATTATTGAAAACCGGTTTTAAAATTTTTTTAACTTTATAAAATTAAATTTAGAATGAAAGAAATAAAAAAAATGTCTAAAGAAGAACAAGAATTAATGGAACAATTTAATGCTGAAGAATTAGAAGAAAGATTAGAGTTAACAGAGGCGAGTCTTTGGGGATTTAGTGGCACTAGAACGTCCGATTGGGGTGCAACACAAAACTGGTGGAACTGGTAAATAATTCTGTTACTTGATCATAAAGTTTTTTGCATGTTATTGATTATTAAATGTAAATTATTATTTAAAAGACATTTCAGTTAATCAAAAATTATTAATAGGCAGATAATCAGTAGCGTGCCAAAATTTTGATGTGTTTTGTAATAAATTGATTTTCAACATTAAAAAAAACTTGATAGTAGAGTGTTATATACACAAACAGTACCAACTTGATAATTGTACAGTTTTTGTAAATTATTGTTAATTTGTAGTAGTTTTGTATTTAGCCAATCAGATATAGTATATGGTTTGGTAGTTGAAAAAGGTAGCAAAAAGCCTGTTAGCTTTGCATCAGTCTATTATGAGAATACTACAGATGGGACAATTTCAAATACAGATGGAAGATTTTCTATTAAAAAATCAGCAAAAAGCAATAATCTGATAATTTCAAGTCTTGGCTATAAAACAAAAATAATAAATAAATCGGAAATAATAAACGATACATTAAGAATAGTTTTAGAGACCGAAGTTTTTGAATTATCCGAAATTATTGTAACAAGTGAAACAGCTCTTAGTATCCTAAAAAAAGTAGTTCTTTTCAAAACAAAAAACAATCCCGTTAATCCAACAATAATTAATGCTTATTATAAACAAGTATCAAAACAAAACGGAAAATATATTCGTTTCTCCGAAGCAGATCTAAGTGTATATCGTACAAGCTATTTGCGGAAAAAAAAGATTATATAAAAATAATTAACTCAAAATCGACTAAAGACCAAGCTGTTGATATAAAGTACGAAACCTTTGCGCTGCATGATATGCTAAATGTTAGTAAAGCGTCAATGTCAACTGATAATTTTGAGAAATACCCTGATTATTATAAACTTACTGTTAATAGTTTTGCCAATTACGATAATCGCCCAATTTATATAGTTTCAGTAATAAATTCTAAAAGAAGGTACAATATTTATATTGATAAAAAATCATTTGCTATAGTAGCAGCGGAGATAACAATAAAACAAAGTAAATTTTTGTATAATGAAAAAACAGCCAAAAAATACAGATATAAAAATAAGCGTGTTAAATTCTGTATGAATCGTTCATCCTATTATCTAATTAAATATAAAAAAATTGAAAATAAAAGGCATTTAAACTATGTCCATACAAAAAATAAAACAATAGTATATAATAATAAAGATACTGTTATTTTTGAGGATAAGTGCGATTTTCTTGTAAATAAAATAATTACCAAAAATGTAAAAAAATTTAGAAGAAGTATAAAACCAAATCAAGATATTTATTCAAAGGGTATTACGGATAAAAAAATTTTTAACAATCCAAATAAAATATTGGATACAAAAAAAGAAGAGATAATAAGAAATAGAATTTTATTAAAAACCAAATAAATGGATTCGATTAAAAAATATTTAGAATCAGGCAATGTTAATATTCAATTAAGGATTTGCTCAAAAATAATTTCACATTCTAATTAGGACGAATTGTATAGTT
>JAOZVK010000115.1 GCA_029938185.1 Bacteroidales bacterium
ATAACATTGTTTCAGCAGGTAAAGAACAACAAAGCGGAGTTGAAAATATTAATATCTCAGTTCAACAACTAACAGAAATTACAAACGAAAACTCAGCATCTGCCGAAGAAATGTCAGCATCAGCAGAAGAATTATCTGCACAAGCCGAACAATTAAAAGAATTGATTTCAGTTTTCAAAATAGGAAATTTAGAAAGCGAACAAATTAATTTCCGAACAGAAAATATTGAAAATAAAACATTAAGAAAACAATCCGCAAAGAAAAACAACGGATTTAAAATAAATTTATCAAAAAAGAACAATTCAGACGATGATTATGAAAAATATTGACAAAAATAAAAGACCTGAAAAACAATAAAATTAACAAATACTATGCAACATTTTGATAAATTAGTTTGTCGGGCTGATAATTTTTATTTACGCATAGTAGAATGACAAGCAAGATAATCAATTTTTTCTGCACTTCGTTTAGAAAAATTTGATTATCTTGCCCACCATTCTATTTTGTGTGGATACCAAAGATGATAAGTCCAGCATACGGATTGATGAAAATGTGCATAACAGCGGCTTGGTGTCAGTCATTTTTTGCTTGTTTTTACTTCGCTTCGCTCGTAAAAAACAAGCAAAAAATGCCCACCACTAAGCCGTATTCGTTATAAGCAGTTTGTTATATATTTGCACATAAAAATACTATATAAATTTTAAACTAAACAATAAATAATGAAATTGAATATTAAAAATTTAGGTTACATAGATGAAGGTAAAATTGAAATAGGAGATTTAACTATTATTTCGGGAAAAAATAATTCAGGAAAAACCTATATTAATTATGCTATTTTTGGTTTTTTAAAAAGTTGGAAAAGGTTATGCAAATTTACTCTTAAAAAAGACCATTTAGAAGATTTGTTTAATTTGGGGTTTTGCAAAATTGACCTTCGGGACTATGAACAACAAATCCACGAAGTTTTAAAAAAGGCATTTGATAAATATTCTAAATCTATTTATAAAGTTTTCAGTGCAGAAGAAGGTAGTTTTTCAGATTTTGATTTTAGCATTACTTTTAATAATATAAAACCAAATTATTCACAAAAACTGGTTTCAATATACGCATCCCAAAAACAAGAAATTTTAAAATTTCAAAAAGAAACTGACAGTTATTATTTAGAGGCAAGTAACTTAATTAAAGAAGATAGTTTTTCAAAATTACCACAAATTTTAATTAAGGACAGCTTAAATACATCATTAGCAGAAGCATTTTTCAATTCAATTTTTATTCGTCCATTCATTATAACAAGTGAGCGAACAGGCATATCATTATTTTATAAAGAACTTGATATAAATAAAAATATCTTTATAGAAAAAATTCAAGATAAGAAAAAATTAGAAAATATTGACTTTCTACAAATGTTAGATGAATCAATTGCACGCTATGCTACTTCCATAAGAGACAATATTGATTCAATAAGAGATTATGAAAACATTGCAAAACGAAAAAGTTTTTTAATAAGAGATAAAGATAATCATAAAAACTTCCTAAAATCATTTGAAAACATTTTAGGAGGGAATTTTATCGTTGGAAATGATAATGCAATCTATTTTGTCCCTGCAAAAGAAAAAGGAAGAGAACAGGTTAAATTATCTCTATTTGAAACATCTTCCGCAGTGAAATCATTACTATTATTTGATTTATACATAAAACACTGGTCGCAAGAAAATGATTTTTTATTAATTGATGAACCTGAATTAAATTTACATCCAGAAAATCAGAGACTAATAGCACGACTAATAGCACGATTAGTTAATAAAGGAACAAAAGTCTTTCTAACAACACATAGTGATATTTTTATTAGAGAAATAAATAACTTAATGATGCTTGACTCATTAAATGATGATAAGTTAAATAAAAAATATAAATATGGAAAGGGAGAACTTCTTTCCAAAGATAAAGTTAAAGTATATACAACTGAGAATCATCAAATAAAGTCTGTTTTAATAAATGATTATGGTATTCAGTTATCTTCTTTTGAAGAAATTATAACAGACCAAAATGAAAGTTTTGAAACAATCTATTTTAGTCTGGTGGATAAAATTGAAAACGAAGAAATTTTAGTAAAGAGTCAAACTAAAATTCATAAAACTGAAAATCATAAAATTAAAAATATAGACAATAATGGAAATTAATGATGCATTAAGAGAATCAATAGTAGATAGTGCTCATATACACATTGATGCGTCAGGAACTCTAAAAATAGATGAATCTGAAAATATAGGAACATACCAATTACAAGCTGTAAATATAACAGGTATTGACATATTTTATGGTGCAATTAAATTAGACATTAGAAATACACCATTCACAGGAGAATTAATAAAAGAAGGCTATTTAAAGAAGGCTTGCGATGCAATAGTATTTTGTAAAGTAAAGCAAAAGAATTGTATATTTTTAATTGAGTTAAAGTCTAATACAGCATCACATATTCCTGAAAAGATGAAAAATGGTTATGCGTTTGTTGAATATTTAAGAAGTATCTTTTTAAAGCATTATGGACTGAATATTAAAAATGGATTTCAAATAATACCAGTTTTATTTGATAGAAAACCTTCTTCACGCAGTAACTCGTCTGAAAGAGAATTAAGAGGAATTAAGTTTTTCCATAAAGGCTTTGGGAAATCAGTGGGAAATGTAGATTTAAGAATATATTTGTAATGCTTATAACAGCGTGTTGGATGTCAGCCATTTTGTAGCGTTTTTTTCGTGCTTCGCACTCAAAAAAACACTACAAAATGTCCGCCACCACACACGTATTCGTTAGCGGTAATTGCAAAAAAGATACAAATTAACAGAAAAAAATAAATAATTATGAACTATTGGTTACATAGAATTTCACATCACGCAGAAATTTCCTATCCACTGTTAGAACAAGATATACTTACAATTGGCTTTTCAGATTTTGCAAATCAGAAATTTATTGATAATATTTTGAATGCTGGCAATAAGTGGAAAGCAAAATGGCAACAATTAGAAAAAGAACTTGCTAATACGTGGGCTGAAAAAGCAAGAACACGTCATAATTTATGGAGATTTATTGAAGGTTTTAAAAAAAATGACTGGATTATTATACCAAGTTGGGGGACATTTTATATTTATGAAATAATATCCGAAAAACCCCAACCTATTGGCAATATTAATAATAAACTAAAAGATTGGCACGGGAACAAAATAGAAGTAAAAAATGGAAAACTTTATGACAAAGATAAATTAATAGATATTGGATTTTACTGGAAAGTTAAACCTATCGCAAAAGAAATATCAAGAAAAAAATATGCGGATTTTGCTTTAACTGCAAAAATGAAAAACCATTATACTAATTCAAATATTACTGAAATTCAGGAAAGTATAAAAAAGGCATTATTTAATTTCAAACAGAATAAACCTATTGAAATTCAATCTCAAATAGATGATAACATTGACATAACTATGGATATTTTACAAAATATTAATTCGCAAAAAGAAGAAATAGATAAATTAAGACCGTTAAGCCCTGAACTTGAAGAGCAAATAATGCGAAAATTTAGATTAGATTGGAATTATCACTCTAATAATATTGAAGGCAATAAATTGACTTATGGTGAAACTAAAACTTTTTTGTTACACGGTATTACTGCAAAGGGAAAAACATTAAAAGACCATTTAGATATAAGAGGTCATAATGAAGCATTACTAATGCTTGAAGAAATAGTAAGAGAAGAAAGAGATATTAGTGAAAATTTTATAAGAGAATTACATATAATTATTTTACAGGAAAGTTACTATAATAAATCAAAAACACTTGAAGGAAAAATAATTTCAAGAAAAATTGAAATAGGGAAATATAAAACACAACCAAATCACGTTTTAACCGAAACAGGAGAAATGCATTATTTTGCAACACCAGAAGAAACGCCTGCAAAAATGAATGACTTAATCCAATGGTATAGAGACACAAGTAACGATTTAAGAAATAATGATAATAGTATTTACCATCCTCTAATTGTGGCTTCTCTTTTTCATTATAAATTTATAAACATACACCCTTTTGATGATGGCAATGGACGATTAGCCAGAATTTTAATGAATTTAGTTTTAATGAAAAATGGTTATCCGCCTGTCATAGTAAAAACAGAACAAAAAGATGATTATTATACTGTCTTAAAAGAAGCTGACGGAGGAAATGAAGACCAATTTGTTAAATACATTGGAGAACAATTAACAAATTCATTAGAATTATATCTAAAAGGAGCAAAAGGAGAAGATATTGAAGATGAAGCAGATATTGATAAGCAAATAGAGCTTCTAAAAGCATCGTTACAAGGAGAAAAAGAAAAAAAGACAATTGCGAAACCTCAGAGTAGGCAAATATATCTAAAAACCATAAAACCAATTTTTGAAAAAGTTTTTAGAAAGTTAGAAAAGTTTGATGAATTATTTTTTAAAAAGGAAATAGTTTGTTGGAAATTCGGTAATGGAAACCCTGTAAATAATAAAGAAAGCTTTTTCTTAGAGTTAGAAAAAGAATTAAATTCATCAGAAAAAGTTATTGGAGAAATCGGTTTTGAATATAATTGGAAAGAATTTAGAAAAACAGAGAAGATTAATTTTGATTGTTCAATAACTCTAAAATTTAGCTATGAAAGGTATGACTATATAAAAATATATACAAAACCAACAATATTTAAAAATATTTTTATCCCATATACTAAACCTGAAATAAGTAATGATGATATTATTTTAATTACAAATTCATTAGCAAAATATATATTAAACAAAATTTCAGATAATATAAATGGAGACGAAAACCGCTAACATTGTGCCTTGTTGTCAGTCATTTATTTTGTTTTTTGTTTCGCCTACGGCTCACAAAAAACAAAATAAATGCCCGCCACAAGGCACATATCCGTTAGCGTTCATTGCCAAAATCATTACAACATGATAGAATGTTAATAACAAGATTTGATAATCAATATTTTTATTAACACTTCTGTAGCTTATTAAAATCTGATTTATAGACAACTAATAAAGAATAAATTAACAAATTACAATAAATGAAAGATTGGAAAATAAGAATAGAAAATTTATTACAAAAACGAGATAACAAAGTAGCAAAAATTAATCTTGTGAAAAAAAATGTTCATTATTCTGAAAAAATCAAAAGTCACAGAATACTGAAAATTCTTACAGGAGACGAAGAAATAGTAAGAGCTTATATAATTGATAGACTTGTTAATAATTTAGATTATAAAGCTCAAAATATTGAAACAGAAAAAGAATATACTGTAAAAATAGGTAGAGACACAAAAAATCCAAGAATTGATATAATTGTTAAAGACAATGATAACAATCCATTCTTTTTCATGGAAATTAAATCACCACAAGAATATAAAAAAGGCAAAGAAACAATAGAAGGACAATTATTTACATTAGCACAACAAGAAGAAAAAAAATTTAATACAAAGGTCAAATATCTCGTTTATTATACCGCTGAAATACAAGATGACGAAATAATTGACAGAGCGATTATTATTGATTTTGAAAAATATAAAACTTTCAATAGTTGGGAAAAAGCTGGTAATATTTCGGTAGGTTACGAACTTACTCCGGGATATGGCGAACCTAAAAAACAAGCCCTAATAAAAGGAGATAAAAAACATGACTTACGAATAAGAATAAATCGTGAAGAAATAGAAGGACTTAGTATAAACTTGCATAATGTTCTTTGGGGTGGAGGCGGAACAAATGACAGCGAAATATTTTACTCCCTTGTAAATATTATTTTGGCAAAAGTTCAAGATGAATATGAAAAAGAGGACGGACAAAAATATGATTTCCAAATTTTTCAATACAGTAATCATATCGAAAGCCATGATAAAGTGTATGACAGAATAAACGGACTTTATAAAAGAGCATTAAAAGAACAGCTAAATGTTTCAGACCAAAAAAAAATAGATGATGATAATGTTATAAACAGAATAAAATTTCCGCTAAATAAATTAATATACACAGTTCAATCTCTTGAAACATTTTCTTTTCTGGAAGGACGCAGTTCAATAGACGGTAAAGATATACTCGGTGATTTCTTTGAAAGCATTACCCGTGACGGTTTTAAACAAAATAAAGGTCAATTTTTCACCCCAACACCTATTGTTAATTTTTTGCTTTACGCCTTACAATTAGATAATTTATCAATAAACAAACTAAATGACAGCAGGGAATTACCACTTATAATTGACCCGTCAGCAGGTAGCGGAACTTATCTCGTTGAAGCGATGAAATTAATAACAAAAGAAGTAAAATATAAACAAAAAGAAAAAATAAAAACAAGCAGACAAATTAAGCAACGATTTGAAGAGTTATTTACCAAAGACAATTATAATGAAAATCAGTGGGCAAGAGAATATTTATACGCCTCTGAAATTAATCCGGACTTGGGAACTTCGTCAAAAGTCAATATGATTTTGCATGGAGATGGTTCTACAAATATCTTTATAAAAGACGGTTTACTACCGTTTCACTTTTATGTAAAAGAAACATCACCAAACTATTTAGAAACATCGAATACAGAAACTATTTATAATGACAAAGAAGTAAACGGAAAATTTGACATTGTCATAAGTAATCCACCTTTTAGTGTTGATTTAGATAAGCAAACACAACGTGAAATTAAAAATACATTTTTATTTGGAGAAAAAAAGAACTCCGAAAATCTTTTTATTGAAAGATACTATCAGCTGTTAAAAGAAGGCGGACGGCTCGGGGTTGTTTTGCCCGAGAGTGTTTTTGATACAACTGAAAATAAATATATACGGCTTTTTCTTTTTAAATATTTTAATATCAAGGCAGTAGTAAGTTTACCACAAATTACATTTGAACCTTTCACTTCGACTAAAACAAGTTTACTTTTTGCACAAAAGAAAACAAAGTTACAGATTGAAAAATGGAACTTATTATGGAATAAATACGGAAATGAATGGAGTTTATTAAAAACCCGAATGAATGATTATTTGTTATATTTTGTTCAAGAAAAGACAATAAATAAAAAGTGGGCAAAAGACGTGATTAAAGACATAGAAGAGAACAATAATCAAAATATTCTTAAAAATATTTATCGTTTCTTAAAAAATTATATAACCGAAGATGATAAGAATTTAAAAATAAAAGAGCTTTTAATAAAATACAATAATGAAATTGTAACTCTTTCAAAATATGAAAAAGAAACAGAAGTATTTGGCTTTTACAATGCTTGGTGGGTTTTTAATGAAGTAGCAAAGATTATGGATTATGATATTTTTATGGCAGAAGCAGAAAATGTAGGATATAAACGAACCAAAAGAGGAGAAAATTCAATGCCAAACGATTTATACGATATTGAGTATGCTCCACAGACAATAAATACAAAACAAATTATTGATGAATACCAAGATGAAATAAAAACAAAAACAAAACTTAAAACCGAACTTGAAACTGAAAAGAACGAACTTGAAGAAAAACTTAAAGAAAAATCTTATATCACGGCTGTTAAACGTCTTGAAAAAATAAATAAAGAAATAGAGATTTTTGAAACTACTATTGAAAATTTTAAAGACGATTTAATAACTGTAACCCATTTTTTTGTAAAATACTACAAAAACAACAAACTAAAAGAAGAATATTACGAACGAACAAATACAGATTTAACAAATCTTTTTAAAACAGGTTTATTAAAATCTTACAAAAGTGATGATATTTTACTTAGAAAAACAGAAATTCATACTATTTTAGACGCTGTAAGAAAGGAGGTATCATGGTAAAAAAATGGTCAAAAACAAAATTTAGCGAAATAGGTAAATCACATTACTTATCTTCACACTATAATTATTTTATTCTAAGAAAAATAATTGATAGTGATACTCATTTTTTAGAGGAAAGAATATCAGATTATTTCTATATAATATCAGGATTTGCATTTTCTTCAAAAGATTATACTGAACAAGGTGTATCTGTTTGTCGAATTGGCGATATTTCAAAAGAAGGTAAAATTTTACATAATAAAATGAAACAGTTACCAAAAAAATATAGTCAAAAACATACTGATTATCTAATTAAAGAGAATGACATTCTTATTGGAATGACAGGCGATGGCAAATATTTTAAAACAGGATTAATTGAAAACTTAGAAAATAATATTTTATTAAATCAACGTGTAGGTCTTCTAAGATTGAAAAATAAAGCAGCAAAATTTAATCCTAAGTTTTTGGCATATCTTTTTAAATTAGATAAAGTTCAAAATCAAATAAAAATAGTTGCAATGGGTAAAACACAAAAAAATATAAGCCCATTTGATATTTTAAACATTAAGTTTCCAAAAATTTCGATAAAAAATCAGAATAAAATAATTAATGCAATTATTCCTATCGAAGGAGAGATTAAATTATTAGAAAACAGCAAAAAAGAAACAAACGAAATTATAAATAATATATTTGCACAAGAATTAAATTTTGAGAGCCAAAAATTTAACCGATTAAAAAAACAACAAAAATTCAAATCTTCACTACAAAAGTTCTCAAATAATATTGATTGCAGATACAGCTTCAAATTTCATAATACAGCAGGTAAATATGTTTATGATTTCTTATGTTCAACGTCAAACAAAAGAATAAAAAATTTCATTTTAGAGCCGATAGTTCTCGGTAAAGGAGTTTCACCAAAAGATTACGACCAATCAGGAGAATACTATTATATAGCAATGTCAAGTATTAAAACATTGGCGTTTGAACCAAAAAATTGCAAAAAATTAAAAATAGAATATTGGTCAAATAATCTTAATAAATCAGTCCAAGTAAATGACATTATTTTAGCACGTTCAGGAGAAGGAACAATTGGAAAAGTTGCATTAATTGAGCAAGAAGGGATAAAAGCAATTTTTTCTGATTTTACTCAAAGAATAAGATTAATTAATTATAATCAAAAATTGGCTTATTATTATTTCAGAAGTGATTTATTTCAATATATGGTTTATACTAATAAGAAAGGATTAGGAAACAATACAAATATTTTTCCAAGTCAGATACAAGAATTTCCTATTCCGGATTGGACAAAAGCAAAACAAAACAAAATAGCAAAGAAAATCAACGCAATGATTAATAATCAAAATGAAATTGATTACAAAATTAAGATAAAACAAAATGAAATAAATAACTTGATAGAAAATGCCATAAATAAAAAAGAAGAACGCTAACATCGGCTTGGTGTCAGTCATTTTTTGCTTGTTTTTACTTCGCTTCGCTCGTAAAAAACAAGCAAAAAATGCCCACCACCAAGCCGTATTCGATATAGGCAATTGCAAAATCAACATATAAACCAATAATAAATGATTATGAAATTTGAATTAAAACTAAATATTGACAATGCAGAAGAAGAAATATCATATCTTAACGATTTTATAAAAGAACATGATATTGACGGATTAGAAACAGAAATTCCCGAACAAAAAGCAGAAGACGGCTCAATGGACGGTGCTTTACTTGTAAATGCTTTAAATTTAATGGTTGCAGGAGCTATTGGCGGAGTTTTAAAACAAATATTTTCTACATTAGGAAAATATTTTGACGGAAAAAAAGCAGATATTGAACTAAAATATACTTGTCCAGACAGTGGAATGGAATTTAAAGAAAAATATACATTTACAAGTGAGAAAAAGCGAGAAGAAATATACGCAGATTTTCAAAAAACAATTGAGAAAAATTGTAAAAAAGCATTTACTTTGTTGAAACTTTAATAATTTTTAAGACGATAATGTTAAATTCACTTAATCCAAATAAAACAAGAGCAATATTAATTGGAACAACAGAATTTGTTGATTTTAATAACATTGATGCAGTTGAAAATAATTTGACTGAATTTGCAAAAGTGCTTGCAGATGAAAATATTTTTAGACTTTTATCCAAAAATAACATTGTAATTATTAAAAATCAAACCAATGAAGACGTTGAATTAAAATTAATTGAACACACCGAAAATGCAAGAAAAGAAAATATTGAAACTCTGATTGTTTATTTTGCTGGACATGGTTTTCGCAACAGAGAAGGAAAATATTTTCTTGCCACAAAAAATTCAAGGAAAAAATTAATACGAACAAGTGGAAATTCTGCAATTGCTTATGATACAGTAAAAGCAATTATAAAATCATCAAAAATACCACAGACAATAGTATTGATTGATGCCTGTTATTCGGGTAGTGTTGCTCAGGGCTATGATAAACAAATATTTAAAGAATATAGAGCAGAGGGAACTTACACGATTACTTCGTCAGACAGCACAGAACTTTCATATTTCGACAGCAATGCGAAACATACAATTTTCACGGGAGAATTATTAAATATTCTAAAAAATGGACTTCAAAGTATTGAAAAAGAAAAAGTTTCATTAACTGATTTATACAAAGAACTGCGAACTTCCATAAAAGAGAAAAAGCCTGCAATGTCGCCGCAGCAACTTGCAAGTAAAGAGATTATTGGCGAAGATTTTCTTTTTTTCAAAAATACAAATTATGACAAAAAAGCATTAATTCAGAACCAAATAAACGAACAAATAGCAGAAGCTGATAATTTATCTAATCGTCTCGAACTTGATAAAGCAGAACTGATATACATACGCCTAAAAGATAAAATTACAACAGAAAATATTGATTTTGATACAAATTCGCTACAAGAACTTGATAATAAAATAAAAAATTGCAGAGACCGTGCAGAGCAAAAAAGGACTTTTGAAGAGCGTTATCATATAAAACCTAAAAAAGCAAAAGAAACAGGTATAAATGTAAAATCAAGCATTTTTAGGGTTGTAATAATTACAATTCTTATAATAACTATTGTATTGCTAATTTGGAAACCATGGAATATTAATACTAAAAATCATACTGTAAACAATGATACGATTGTAGAAACAGATACCGCAGAAACAACAATAATTAAAGCTCAATACCCTAAACAGAAAATGGTGTTACATGGACAGACGAAAAGCATGGAACTTTTATTGATGAAAGAGATAATCACAAGTATAAAGTTGTAAAAATAGGCGACCAAGTTTGGATGGCTGAAAATTTGGCATTTAAAGTTGATAGTGGTTGTTATAATTATAATGAAAACAGGGATATGGTAATAAAATATGGATATTTATATAATTACAATGTTGCAATGAAATCATGTCCTAATGGTTGGCATCTACCAAATAATAACGAATGGAACAAACTTATAACTTACTTAGGCGAAAGTCAATATGCAGGCGAAAAGCTAAAAAGCACAAATGATTGGAGACTTCACAATAACAAAAATTATGGTAGCAATGAAAGTGGGTTTTCGGCACTACCAAGTGGGTTTTGTGCCCCACATATTAGTCCCAGTAGTCTCAATTTCCACACAAAACATATAGGTTTTTGGTGGAGTGCTACTCAATATAATATAGTCCTATCTTATCGTGTTGCTTTATTCGAAGATAATACAAAAATTAATCTTACTGACGATAATATTTCTTATGGCTATTCGGTTAGGTGTATTAAGAACTAAATTCAATTAATTTTAACTGATGAAAATGAATACAAATTACATACAACAAATAAAGGAAATTTTGAGTAAATATAATCCTTATTTAATCTTACTTTTTGGTTCGTATGCCTATGGCACACCCGACGAAGACAGCGATATAGATATTCTCGTTGTTACACAAGATAATTTTATACCACAAAATTTTGCAGAAAAGAGTAAAATATACCAAAAAATAAGTCGTGCAATAAGCTCAGTAAATGAAGAAATAGCAATTGATTTAATAGTTCATACTTTGCCAATGTATAAAAAATTCATAGAAATTGATAGTTCATTCGCACACGAAATAACCACAAAAGGAAAAATAATATATGAAAGCAATAACACAAGAATGGCTTAATTTTGCCAAAACAGATATAATCGTAGCAAAAAATAGTTTGTCCGATGAATATATTACAAATGCCGTAGCTTTTCACTCGCAACAAACAGTAGAAAAATGCTTTAAGGCAACAATAGAAGAAAATGACTTACGGCTAAAACGTATTCATAATTTGATAAAACTATATCAAATTGTAGAGCCATTAATTGATTTTTAGTAGATAAGGAGAAACTCAGACAGATAGATGAAGTTTACACAACTTCACGTTATCCAGGTGATTTAGGATTACTGCCAGACGGAAAACCAAGCATTAAAGAAGCCAAAGAAATGTATGAATTTGCAAAAGAAATATACGATAATACGATAAAAATGTTTAATGATACCGAGCAGAAAGAATAAAAAATGCCTATATCATTAGGTTTGAAGTAATTTTATTTTTTGTTTTTTTTCGTGCTTCGCACTTCAAAAAAACAAAAAATAAAACTACTCAAACCTA
>JAOZVK010000565.1 GCA_029938185.1 Bacteroidales bacterium
AAAGAATGCTAAACATTTTATTTTCAATATCTTTTAAGTTCGTAAAGTAGAAGTAGCAACTAAAAAAAGGCTCAAAGAGCCAAATTATTATTTGGACAAATATATGAATTATATTATTATTATTATTATATATTCGGGGTTTTAAATAGTTTGATATATAAAAACGACACTTTTGTTTTTATATAAGGCGTAAGCAAAATTGTTCATTGTCCATTGTTCATTGTCCATTGTTCATTGTCCATTGTTCATTACTTAGGAGTGTACTTATTACAAATTTTATTGACTATTAAAGTTTATTTTCATACAAATTTATTTTTGCTTTTTAATTTACTGATAATCAGTAATAATGAATTTATTTAGGTGTAAGTACTGTTACAAAATTTTTTCGATATTTACTTATTCATAACTTTCTGATTAAATTGTCTTTGTATTAATTCGTAAGTAACTATAAATAGGTCGAAGACCTTAGCATAAAAAGGCTTGAAGAGCTATTTTTATAAACGCATTCCTATAAGTAAAATATCATCTAACTGTTTTGTATCTTTTTTCCAATCGTCAAAAGTTTTACTTAAAATTTGCTTTTGCTCATTCATATTAAATTTTTGTATACTTAATAGCAGGTTTTTGAATGGTTTAATTCTAAATTTTCGTCCTTGGTCTCCGCCAAACTGGTCAATATAGCCATCAGAAAATATATATATTCTATCATCTTTCTGTAACTGAATTTCGTGATTTATAAAACTAGCTTTAGTTCTAATATGAACACCTATTGGCATTTTATTTCCCTTGTATTCAATTAGATTATATTCTTTGTTATTTTTACGAATAATATATAGAGGATTATATGCACCAGCAAAACTTAATTTTTTTGAATCGGTGTCAATAACACACATTGCTATATCCATTCCGTCCTTTTGTTCACCATCTTTTCCTGTTTGATGAAGCGAAGACATTATTTTTTCTCTAAGAAGATTCAATATTTGCGATGCTTTGGGTTTTTCTATCTTATTTACTATTTCATTTAATAATGATATTCCTAACATACTCATAAAAGCACCTGGTACACCATGTCCAGTACAGTCCGCTGCTGCAATAACTATTCGATTTTCATTCCTATTTAGCCAATAAAAATCGCCACTAACAATGTCTCTTGGTTTGAAAAAAATAAAATAATCTGGAATTAAGGGAATAAACATTTTTCTTGATGGTAATATTGCATTTTGTATTCGTTTTGCATACTGAATACTATCTGTAATTTCTTTATTTTTTTTTGTAATTTCGTCTCTTTGTTTTAGTGCAAAATCTCTTTGTTTCTCTATTTCGTCTCTTTGTGCTTTTATTTCATCATGTTGTTGTCCTATTTCTTCTTTTTGATATTTCAATATAATATTTGCTTGTTTTTTATCTTTATATATTTTTAATATGAATATCAAAAATAATAGTATTATAATAAAGCCTAAAATAAAAACCTTTGTTAATAAAACCTGTTTGTTATACTCTTCTTGTGATTCTAAGTCTTTCTTATGTTGTTCAATTTCTTTTTCTTTTGTTTTTTTATCAAACTCCATTTGCATACCAAGTTGTGTAACTTTTCGTATACTAGCTTTATTTTCTAAACTATCACCTAATTTTTTATACCTAAGATGGTTTTCATATGCCTCTCTATAATTTCCTAATTTTGAATGCACAAAACTTAACAATTTTGATATTTTTTGAATATTTTCTAAAGAATTTATTTCTATTGCTAAATTTGCTGACTCTTGAAGAAAGGTCAATGCTTCATTATATTTTTTTTTAGCAATATAATAGCTTCCAATACCTGTTTTTGCGTGAATAATACCTGTTTTACTTCCTATACTTAATTGTAATTCTAAAACTTTTTGATAATAAGTATAAGCCTTTTCATATTGTTTCATATCAAAATAAATACTTGCTAGTACTTCGTATGATAGTGCTATACCTTTTTTATATTCATATTTTTTGCTTGCTTCAAGTCCTTTTTGTGAATATTCTATTGCTTTTTTAAAGTTTTTTTCTTGTTTATATAGCTCACTTATATTATTATATGAATTAAATATATCAATCTGGTTTTTAATTTTTATTGATATATCAAGGCATTTTTTAAAATATTCAAGTGCTTTTTTATAATTTTTTTGTTTACTGTATATCAGACCTATATTATTGTAAGTAGCAGCCATTTCTTTACTGTTACCAAGTTGCTCGTGAGTTTTCAAACTTTTTATTGAATATTCAATTGCATTTGGATACTTACCTATATATTTATAAACTGTTGAAATATTATTATATGACCTTGCCAAACCATCTTTATCGTCTATTTTTCTCTGTATTTCAATACTTTTTAGATAGCTATCCAAGGCTTTATCATATTCGCCAATATTTTTATGAATAATTCCTATATTATTATATGCTCTTGCAACACCATAGTCATTTTTTTCATTTTGCCATGTCTTTAAATTGTTATAAAAATTATCAAAAGCATTTTTGTAATCTCCTTTAATATAATATATAATTCCTATTCGTCTGTACGAACTGGCTGTACCTTTAGTATATTTTAATTTTTTTCCTAATGCAAGGGCTTCATTTGCAAATATCAAAGCTGTATCTTTATTTACTCTAACTGTTTTTTTTGCAATTTTCAATAATAAAATTACTTTATTAGTATCATTATTAATTGTTTTAGAAACTTTTATTAGACTATCTAATTCAATTGTCTGAGATTTAACAATATTTTTAGATATTATTATAAATAGAAATATAAATATAAAAATATATTTTATATAATGTGTTTTGTTATGCATTTTATTTATTATTAAGGTCTTTGACCTATTTAATGTGGCTTACGCCTTTTTGTAAACTATTGTCATATAAATAATTGTACAAAACAAATGCCGAAATTTTTTTTGAAAGACTACTTACAATTCTCTTTCGGGCTGATTATAGACCTGACAGGTTTTAAAAACCTAACAGGTCTGTCTCAATTCCCTTTCGGGCAGATAATTATCAAGCTATGCAATCAAAACCTAATATCACATAAAATATTTTATATTTGATTGCACAGGTCGAATTTCTTCGTAATTGTAGTTTAAAGTATTTGTAAAAAATTAAATATTCTTAATAATCACAATTTAGTTCTTGAATATGGAATTAAACAGAAAACAAGATATTTATGATGTAGCTTTTATTAAATTTTATTGGCAAGGTAAATTAAAATAACTGCCTTAAATTATTGTAAATCTAATGTTTAGCATACTCAATCTTGTCAAACTGTGTTATCCAAGTATTTTATTAATTTTTTCAATACTAATTCTTTTAATTTTTGAGATGTCTTCTTTATTTTTGCCCTCAGATAATAATTTATAAATATCCCCTCGTAAATTAGCTTGTTTTTTTTCTTCTTCTGCTTGTTTTTTTTCTTCTTCTGCTTTTTTTCTTCTATTTTTCTCTTTTAGAACCTCTTGTTCATCTTTTTTAATTCCTTGTTCTACAATTATATCGGCTTCAATTTTCGCATCAATTGCCGCATGATGTTTTAATCCATCTTCGAATCGTTGTATTTTTTCAATATATTCTGT
>JAOZVK010000566.1 GCA_029938185.1 Bacteroidales bacterium
TCGTGGTTTAACAATAGTTGTCGTCCTTACGGACTTTTGATTGCACAGTTCGCAATTTTTTTGCCAAGACAGCTACCCGCAGGGCTAATGATTTATGCATCTTTGGTGCTACTGTTTACACAAAATCCAACACTAAGTACTGTTACAAAAGTTTTTCGACATTTACTTATTCATAATAATCTGATTAAGTTGCCTTTATACTAATGCGTAAGCAACTATAAATAGGTCGAAGACCTTATATTAACTTGTATGAAAAAGCATACAAAAAGCAAAAATTATTTCGTGAAAATATATTATTTTATTCAATAAAAACTATATCTCTACAAGATAAATATAAAATAGAATACTTAATTGTATTAGAATAAGCAATAACTAATTTTCTAATCAGAAATTCGACAAATTTTTAGTATCTCAAGAAAATTAGGGAGTTTGTCTGCGCAATTTGCGTGGGCTTACTTGTCTTGGGATATGGGTGTTTGTCGATACCTCTGATTGGGATAAGTTTAAGTTCACGCTTTTTTTGTACACAAATATTTTGCTACTATAATTGCACCTAAATTTTATACAGATGTGGAAAAAGTATTTAAACCTATTTTAGATGCAAAAGTCTAAAATGACCTCAAAGCATCCGAAGATAGGAGTATCTTTGAGCGTCATGCCATGGAGTGTCTATGTTCTTCCCCCTTACCGAAATAACGCTTTGAGATGCTCCTAAGGTCGCATGCTCAAAGGTCTTGCTGCAACTTGCGGATATAAGCATAAAATAAAAAATGCCACTATAAAGTGGCATTTTTTTATTTAATAATCTGTTCAATATGTATTTACGCTATGTGTAAGCCAATATTAAAAAAGGTCGATGACCTCTTATTTTTCAATTAGCTCAACACTTCGTTTTACAAATTTGTTCAATGCTTCACCTTTTAGCATATTATTAGATAGTAAAGCTAAATCAATAAGTTGTTTAACAAGTTTGTTACCGTTACCATATTCTTTTAGTAAAGAAACTTTTTTATCATTTAGTTTACTTATATTACTATTAAGCTCTTCAAGTTTATCTTTTTCTTCTTGAGGAATTTCTTCTTCTTTTTTATCTTTCGATAATTTTTCAAGAGCATCTTTATCAGATTCAAAAGGTTTTATTTCATCTTGAATATTATTTAACTTATCCGATAGTTTAGTATTCTTATCATTTACAATTTCAGAAATAAGAGGATGATTAGAATTAACTACAAGATTGTAAGTATCAGGCAATTGCCCATAGTATCCAGCTGCTGCGCCACCCATAGCCGACATATCTTTCATTCTTCTCATAAATTCGGACTGTGTAATAAGTGTTGGATTACTATCTTGACTTAAACCTTCAAACACAACCATATAGTTATTTTTTGTTGTTGGCAATTGTCCTTCAAAAACAGATCTAAGTTCAGTTTCATCGTTTGATGATAATTTAGATTCAAAACCATCTTCTTTTTGAATTAATTTATCAACAATATCAGCATCAACTCTTGCAAATTTAATATTTGTTAGTTTTGTTTCAAGATGATTTATAAAATGAGCATCTAAATGTCCGTCCATCAACAGTACATCATAACCTTTGTCTTTAGCTGCCTGAATAAAACTAAACTGCTCTTCGGTGTTTGTTGTATAAAGATAGATTAAGTTTTTGTCTTTATCAGTTTGGTTTTCTTTTACAACTTTTTCATATTCTTCTATTGTAAAACATTTATTGTCAGTACTTTTTAGCAACATAAATTTTGAAGCTCTATCATAGAATTTCTCATCAGATAGCATACCATATTCAATAAACAATTTCAGATCGTCCCATTTTTTTTCAAACTCTTCTCTGTTATCTTTAAATATTTCTGTTAGTCTATCAGTAACTTTTTTCGAAATATGATTTGATATTTTTTTAACATTAGAATCGCTTTGTAAATAACTTCTCGAAACATTAAGAGGAATATCTGGCGAATCTAAAACACCATGCAATAATGTCAAAAACTCTGGAACAATATCTTCAACTGAGTCTGTAACAAATACTTGATTTGAATATAACTGAATTTTATTTTTTTGAACTTCAATATTATTTCTTATTTTTGGAAAGTATAATATTCCTGTAAGATTAAACGGATAATCAACATTTAGATGAATGTTGAATAATGGATCATCCATTGTCATAGGATACAGCTCTTTATAAAAAGTTTTATAGTCTTCTTCTTTTAAATCAGCAGGTTTTTTTGTCCACGCAGGTTGTATATTATTTATAATTTTATCTTTATCGGTATCAATATATTTTTCGTCTTTCCACTCTTTTTCTTTTCCAAAACCTATTTCAACTGGTAAAAATTTACAATATTTTTTTAATAATTCTTCAACTTTGTTTTCTTCAAGATATTCTCCCGATTCATCATCAATATGTAAAATTATATCAGTACCTACTTCTTCTTTTTCGGTTTCTATAATTGTAAATTCAGGACTTCCATCACACTCCCATTTTACTGCTTTAGAATCATCTTTATAAGATTTTGTTATTATTTCTACCTTTTTTGAAACCATAAAGGACGAATAAAAACCTAAACCAAAATGACCTATAATTGCATTAGCTTGATCTTTATATTTTTCGAGAAATTCTTCGGCACTCGAAAAAGCTATTTGGTTAATGTAATTATCAATTTCTTCGGCAGTCATACCTATTCCTTTGTCAGAAACTGTCAAAGTTTTAGCTTCTTTATCAATGTTTACACTTATTGCGGATTTTCCTATTTCTCCCTTATACTGCCCCATTGATGATAAAGTTTTTAACTTTTGAGTTGCATCAACAGCATTTGAAACTAATTCTCTTAAAAAAATTTCTTGTTCCGAGTACAGAAACTTTTTAATTATAGGAAATATATTTTCAGTAGTTACATTAATTTTTCCTTTTTGCATTTCGATTATATATTATTTGGTTAAACATCATATTTGCTCATCAAATAATCAAAGTATATGCCATAATATTTTACTGACAAATAGACATAAATAATAAGGTAAAAATACTTATAATTTTGTTACCGGTCTGATAATATGTAAAATATAAAAACTTACAAAATGGCATAAATATTAATATTCATTTAATAAAAAAATTCTTAGAATTTATTTAAGGTCTTCGACCTATTTAGTTGCTTACGCATTAGTATAAAAACAACTTAATCAAAGAATTATGAATAAGTAAATGTCGAAAAACTTTTGTAACAGTACTTATATACAAATTTAATTTTGCTTTCTTACAACAACATTGTAGGTAAGGTGTTAAAAACGGTATTTTTTTCTAAAAAAGTTCTGCGTTTTTCATAAACTATAAAAGCAGTTGACACTTTTTTTCAAGCTTCAGAGGAGCGACATTATGATAGAAAACTAAAAGTGCATAAAATAATGTGCGTCCATAAAGTCAGCTATTTTATAGGTCATGTCTGGGCTTATAAAAACACAAGCAAAAATAGCTTATTTAAGTTTATTATTAGTTCCTAAAATGTTTTTTTATTTCGTTAGTAAGTTTTTTTGCCCTGAAAGGGCATAAGCATTAACATGGGGCAACGCCCTATGTGTAAATGTATT
>JAOZVK010000567.1 GCA_029938185.1 Bacteroidales bacterium
TAATTCATAATTCGTAATTCATAATTCGTAATTCATAATTCGTAATTCATAATTCGTAATTCATAATTCATAATTCATAATTCGTAATTTACTATATTACTTATCTGCACCATTTTTAACAACAAAAAGCGGATCTTTGATTACAGCATCATCTTTTTGTTTTTTTAGTTTCTTTAGCTTTTTCTTTTCAGATTTTTCTAGCTTTCTATTAATCTTTGCTTTAATTTTTAATTCTTTTTCTTCGAGGTCTTTAACTTTCCATTGTTGAATTTTTACTTGGTCTTTGATGATTTCTATAGAATCAACCAAAACATCTTCAATTATTTTTTCTCCAACGCCGATTTCTACTTCTTCAAGTAAGTTATCAACAATTTTACCAGCTACTTGGTTTATAGTTGCATCATTTTTATCGGACGACAAATCATATAAAATACCATTTATAACATTAAAAACAACTTCGCCTACCGTTTTCTCAATTGAAGTGCCAAGTACAGAACCTATCATCGGAACTTTGCTTAACAGTTTCATTTCTGCTGTTTTTTCAATTGCTTGACTTACTTTTAAATCAATATAATCTTCAAGTTCATTTTCATACACTAAGTGAGTACTTTTGGTAATAGTTTGTACTTTACTTGCTATAATATCAACAAGTATTTCTTTTTGAGGCTTAACAACTTCATCAATAATTCGGCTAACAACAGGAGTGCCAGTTTTAGTTTCATCTTGTATTCCTTCTAGTACATTTACGACTACTCTATCTGATACTTCCTCCATCAGTACATTAAAATATTTGTTAATAACCTTAAAAACATAATTTTTGCTTATGTCAATTATTTTAAGCTTTTGTAGTCTAAATGTTATTGAAATTATACGTAAAATACGTAAAATACGCCAACTACCAACTGGGATACAGCCTAATACATCGTACCAATGTACAAATGGATAGAAAAACCAACGATGGTATGTTTTTCGTTTTATTGCTATTATCCATCTTATTATTATTTCGACTAAAAATATTCCAACAAAAATGAAATCATAAAACCAAAATTTTTTATTTATAGGTAAATAAAACTCATAAAAGGAATTTAAATATTTTTGTATTAGTAAGCTAAAATACTCAACAGTAAAAAGCCAATCAAAAACAATCCAAAGCAAATTAATCATTAAAAGAGTTATCATTAATAAATCTAAAACAATAACCCAAAACATTTTACGATTTTTTATATTTTTAAAATTCATATACGAATTGATTTTTATATAGTTTTTTATAATTTTGCAAAGTTATAAATATAAGTAATATTTGCAATTAAAAAATAATATGCTATTAAATAGGTCAAAGACCTTATAATTAAATAAACCATAATTTATTTTGAAAAAAAAACTGATAAGTATTTTTAAATTTTTAATATTTCTGATAATTGGACTTTTCTTTTTGTGGCTGGCATACAGAGAGCAAAATATTGATAGTATAACAAATGCATTGAAAGCAGCTGACTATACATGGATTATTTTTTCACTTTTTTTAGCTATATTAAGTCATATTAGTAGAGCCATAAGATGGAACTTATTGATAAGACCAATGGGCTATAAACCCAAAAACTCTAATGCTTTTATGGCTGTTCTTGTTATGTACTTATCAAATATTGCAATTCCTCGTTCAGGAGAAGTAACACGTTGTGGTATAATGAGTAGATACGAAAAAATTCCTTTTACAAAACTACTGGGAACTGTTTTTGTTGAAAGAGTTTTCGATTTTATTATCTTGTTTATATTTTTACTAATTGTCTTATTAACACAATTTACTGTAGTTTTAGACCTTATAAAAAATAATCCAGCAATATATGATAGGCTTATTTATATATATAATTCAAAATTATTGATAATTGGCTTTTTATCACTGTTAATACTATTTGTTTTTTTAATTTACTATTTTCGTAAAAGAATAAAATCAAGTTTTGTTTATAAAAAAATAGAAGGAATACTAAAAGATTTTATTGTGGGAATTATAGCAATAAAAGATTTAAAAGAAAAATGGGCTTTTATTGGACATACTATTTTTATATGGTTAGCGTACTTTTTTATGATATATATAAGTTTTTGGAGCTTCGAGTTTAGTGCAAATCTATCGGTACTAACAGGTTTAACCGTTTTTGTAATGGCGAGCTTTGGAATGGTTGCTCCTTCGCCCGGAGGAATTGGAACTTGGCATTTTATGGTGATAGAAACTATGGCTGTATATGGAATTGCTAAAGAACCCGATGCTAGCGCTTTTGCTCTTGCTGTTCATGGTTCTATGACTCTATTTATGATTGTAATAGGCTTTGTTTCGATGGTTCTTTTGCCAATACTTAATAAAAATAAAAATTAAACTTTCAAAACAATACAAAAATTTGCGCTTATGAAATATGCCCTACTTTTTTACACTATCTATAAAACAATACTTTCAACTTTGTTTCCAAATTGATATGAAATGAAAATTAAAAGAAAGTTAAAGCATAAAAAAATATTAAGTTTTACATTAAAAACACTAATTGTAATTATATCATATTTTTATATTTATAAAAAAATTTCACAATACAATTTTGATGAACTTCTTTATTATCAAAACTTTACTAATTACAACAAATTAACACTTTTAATTTTTACAATAATTTTAATGCCATTAAATTGGTTTGTAGAAGCAGTTAAATGGAAAGACCTTATTAAAAAGATACAAGAAATTTCAAAACTAAAATCAATAGAGGCTGTTCTGATAGGTTCAACATTTGCAATATTTACTCCAAATAGAATTGGTGAACTGGGAGGCAGAGTAATAGTTTTAGAAAAAGAAAATAGATATTCAGGAGTATTTTCAACTGCCGTAGGGAGTATTTCGCAAATGCTTACAACAATAATAAATGGAATAATAGCTATATGTTTTTTTGTTATTTTTTATAATGATAATAACAAATTAGAATCATTGAATAATATCTATATATTTATCATAATAGGCTTTTTATCAGGATGTTTATTATTATATTTATATTTTAATTTTAATAAAATAATACCTATTATAAAAAAAATAGTTTTATTAAAAAAATTATATAAACACTATTCTTTTTTAGGCAAATATAGTAAAACAGAACTTCTAAAAGTATTATTATATAGCAATATAAGGTATATAATATTTACATTTCAATTTTTCTTACTACTCCATTTTTTTAATGTAAATATAAATATTTTTCAATCATATATTGCAACAGCTATAACATACTTTACAATAATGTTTATACCGTCTGTAACAATATCCGAAATAGGTGTAAGGGCTTCGTTGTCAGTCTTTTTTATTGGCTATTTTTCTGCAAATGAAATAGGTATTGTTTATGCATCTGCATTATTATGGATTATAAATGTAGCAATTATATCAATAACTGGTTCTTTTTTATTATATAAGGCAAATCACAAATAATAATTAACCATCTGTATTTGTTCTTTTATGCCTGATTAATTAGTGTGCGTCCATAAAATCAGCAATTTTATTGACTTTATGGATGCACACTGGGCTTATAAAAATACAAGTAAAAATAGCTTATTTAAGTTTTTTATTAGTTC
>JAOZVK010000116.1 GCA_029938185.1 Bacteroidales bacterium
TGTCAAATTATTACATTTATAAACTTAAGCAATTTATGTCTTAATACAGTAGGTAAGCCATATTAAATTAGGTCGAAGACCTTAATAACAGTATTTCATGTACATGAATAAATATCTGATAGCCATATTTGCATCTTATTATTTAATAAAACTTACACCTATATTAAATAAAGTAACAAGAAAAGGTAGTTTTACAATTATATCCAAAAAAAATACTAATGATATTCAGTAATTTAAGGTCTTCGACCTATTTAATGTTACTTATGCCTTAACAATCTTATTACAACTGATTAAAAAACGAGTATTTATTTTTGTGTTAATTATAATTTTAAATATTAAAATATGAGAAGAGTTATTGATATAATAATTACTATTATTGCAAAATTAAGACAGAATAGAACACTTAATCAAACTGAAATTAAACTAAATTTAGGCTCAGGATTACAGGTTGCAAAAAACTGGATTAATGTTGATACAAGTTACAATGCTTTTTTTTCTAACTATCCTTCCATCTTTTTAAAATTAATTTACAAAATATCAGGAACAAGAAAATATTACTCAAAGGAAGAGTATGTAAAAATATTAAAAGAAAATAAATTTATTCATCACAATTTAAAGTATGGAATTCCTTTAAAAAATAACTCTTGTGACTTTATTTTCTCATCACATTTTTTAGAACATTTACCTCCTTCTGATGCAAATAATTTATTAATTGAAATGTTTAGATGTATTAAAAATAAAGGAGTTGTTCGTATTGCAATTCCTGATTTAAAATATGTGACAAAGTTGTATCAAGAAGGCAAAAAAGAAGATTTTCTAAAGTTTTTCTTTACAGAATCGTCTAACATTTATGAACACCATAACTACATGTACGATTTTGAATTAATAAGAGATAAACTAAAAAAGGTTGGTTTTAAAAAAATATACCAAAGAAATTATCAAGAAGGTTTAGTTCCTGATATTAACATTTTAGACAATAGACCTAACGAAACTTTATTTTTAGAAGCTGTTAAATGAAAAAACTCGCAATAATTACCACACATCCAATACAGTATTATGCACCAATATTTAAGCTACTAAATGATAGGAATAAAATTCAAATAAAAGTATTTTATACATGGAGCCAATCAAAAAACAAACTGTTTGACAAAGATTTTGGAAAAGAAATAAAATGGGATATACCTTTGCTTAACGGATACAATTATACTTTTGTTAATAATACATCAAAAAATGACGGTGTACATCATTTTTTTGGAATAAAAACCCCTCAATTAATAAAACACATAAAAGACTGGCAAGCAGATTTTATATTAGTTTTTGGATGGAATTTTCATAGTCATTTAAAAGTTATTAGACATTTTAAAGGTAAAACACCTGTTTTATTCAGAGGAGATTCAACTCTTTTAGACGAAACAAAAAATATAAAAACCTTGATACGAAGAGTGTGGTTAAAATGGGTTTACAAACATGTTGATACTGCTTTTTATGTAGGTAAAAACAATAAAAAATATTACAAAAAACATGGATTTAAAGAAGGTAATTTAATTTTCACTCCTCATGCAATTGACAATAATAGGTTTTATGATAAATCAAATACTTTTAAAGAGAAAGCCGAAAAATGGAAAAACAAACTTGGTTTTTCAAAAAATGACCTTGTTGTATTGTTTGTTGGTAAATTTGAAACAAAGAAAAATCCATTGTTAATAATCAATATAGCAAAAAGATTCCCTAAACTTAAATTTTTTTTTGTTGGTAATGGTATTTTAGAAGAGCAAATGAAACATAAAGCAGTTAGTAATATCTTTTTTATTCCTTTTCAAAATCAGTCGATAATGCCTATTGTGTATAGGCTTGGGAATATATTTGTTTTACCATCTCAAGGTCCGGGCGAAACTTGGGGATTGGCTGTTAATGAAGCAATGGCTTGTGGTTTACCTATTTTAGTTTCCGATAAGGTTGGGTGTGCTATTGATTTGGTTAAAAATAATGAAAATGGATATATATTTAAATCTAATGGTATTGACGATTTATCTAAAAAATTAGATTTGATAACTAATAATATTAAAGCATTTGGAATAAATTCAAAAACTATAATTCAAAATTGGAATTTTAATAAAATAGCTGAAGCAATAGAATCTCATATAAAAAATCGACCTGTGCAATTAGAAAATACGAAATAGTAAATTACTGTCGAAGTGGATTTAAGCCACACCGACAGTTTATACGCAATTATTTGATAGATAATGAAGTACAACCTTACGCAGGCATTCTATTTTTCCAATGTTATAGCTTTCTTTATATCAATTTTTTTGTGTTTATAAAATGCAACGAGATAGCCATTAGTACCCTCTTTTTTAAGTACCGATTGAAATTTTTTAGCATTTTTATAGCTCGAAAAACTACCTAGCGAATATATATGTAAACCATTATATCTCATAATATTAATATTTCGTTTACTTGATATTTTCAGATATTTTTTCTGTTCGGCTACACTAAGTTTTTTCTTATAAGCAGCTATTTGTATCTTATATATTAGCTTTTCTTCTTTCTTAACTACTTTTACAAGATGAGTTTTTTTCTTAACGACTTTAACAACAGGATTTTTTTTCTTAACAACTTTAACAATTGTATCTTTTTTCTTAGCACTACTAATTACAACATCTTTAGTTTTGCCACGTTTTTTTTCTATGTTTTTTGCTTCGGATATTTTTATGCTTTTACCATTATAATAGCAAACTATATATGCTCCTTTTAATCCACTTTTTACAACTTTGTTTTGGTCTGTTTTTGCTGCATTATACGAACCGTAGGCACCAACCATGTATTTTGTTCCTCTTCCTTTCAGTATTTCAGTATAAACAGGATTATAGTTTTTAAAATCAGCATATGATTTAGCTTTTGAAAACATTCCCAATTGTATGCAATATACCAAACCTTTAGATTTATTAATACTTTGTTTTTTTATTAAACCTTTATTTTTGGTTGAAACATAAACTTTTTTAGAAATTATTTTTGTATCTTTAATAGGTTTTATATTTTTATTATCAACAATTGCTTTTTCGATTTTAATAAGTTTTTTATACTTATCATCTTTTTTAAGTTTCGATTTAGCATAATTAAACGATTTACGTTTACCATCAACATAAGCAACAATAAACGCATCTTTATATTTTGTTTTTTTGGTTTTAGCCAGTGCATAATTGGCAGCTTCTGCTGTTCTATATTCGCCAAGTAAAAATCGTTTGAAAGGATTATTTTTAAACACATCATAAGCAACTGGCATTAAGCCTTTGAAATTTTCTGGTTTTAATAATTTTTTCAAAATACCAATTTGAACTTTAAAGACTATCCCTTTTTTATGAATAAGTTTTTGTGGCTTAGGTTTTATAACACTATATGTATAACTACCTGTTTGTTTCCACGAAAACGAACCTGTTTTTTTTGTTTTGCCATTATTAATTTTATTATTATGTTTTGTGTTTTTATTATAAACATTTGCATATGATGGTATATGTTTTTTATTTTTTATCTCAGGAATGTTCAAATAAATTCCATAAGCATATTCAATCTCTTGTATTGCTAATAATTGTAGACTTATAGCCTCCATATAAGCAATATATTTATTTGATTTATACATCATTTTCCTTGTCAATTTTATCTCGGAATCTGCAAGTACCATTAATTGATTTGAATTTTTAATTAAATCTGCTGCCAGTTCATTTTCTGGCGTTTTTTTCTCTGATTTGTGTTGTTTCAAATGGTCTTTATATATTTTATATTTTGTTTTATTAGATGCAATATAAGACTCCGATGATTGCAAAAGTTTATAAAAAGCTTTTTGTTCAAGTGTTTCTGCTTTTCCTTTTAGCTTTTCTCGCTCTTTTACATTTGTTGCTTTATTGGCGGCACTCCTCAATGCATCTATTTTTACATATGACTCATCAACTTCTTTAACGGTTTGATTTGCTTCAACATTAGCCTCTTTTATTTGATTTATATATCTTTTCTCATTATCACTAAGTTTTAGTTTTGGGTAAATCAAATGACTATATGACTTATATAGATTAGTATCAGATACGGGGTTGTAATGAACCGCTGTTTGTTTTTTTATAATTGTTTTGCTCGTATCTTTAGGCATTATCTTATTAGTATCAACTTTTGTTATTTTTGTAGTGTCTACTTTTACTATTTTTTTTGTAGTGTCTTTGCTTACTACTTCTTTTTTCAAATAAGTATCTGGATTAATTGCAGGGTCTTTCATATACAAACCAAAGGCAATTTCTTGTTTTGTAAATGCTTCTTGTCTAAGATTATTAGCATTTTTTAAATCTATATATTTTGCTACACTTTCTTTGCTATTCGATTCGCTTACTTTAATATTGGCTCTTGTAAACAAAATACTTGCGTCTTTTTCTAAAACACTTCCTGCTTTCGAATGGTTAGTAGCATCAGTATACCTAACATTTTTCATATTTCTACTATACACATCTTTTTTAATATCAAGAGCTTTATCAAAAAATTTTATAGCTTTTAGTCCTTTTCTCGAAAGTTTACGACCTATTTTATCTGCTTTTTTTAGAGCTTTGGTTTTAGTTTTTTCATCGCTTGTTGAATTAGCAATTTTTTTATACTTGTCTATTTCTGACTCCAATTTCAATGCTATACTTAAAAAACGATTTGCTTTTTTAGTATACTTATTTGCTTTATCAAGTTTTTTTCTGTCATCACTATTAAAAATTTTAGTATAATAACTTTTATTTTTAAAATCATCAAATGAATACTTTGAAAATGATAATTCTCTAAACTTACTATTGTTAGTGTAATCTAAATTTGAAGTTGCTGCGATATTTATTGCAACAAAGATTATACTAAAAATTAAAAAGAATTTTATTGTTTTGATTTGGTTCATAATTTTTATTTAAAAATGATTATTAATTATTAAAAACACAAAATGTTTTTTTATAGTTACTTATACTTTAGGTCTTTGACCTATTTAATGTGGCTTACCCATTCTTTTAACATTCTAACAATATTCAAATTAACAAAATATAAATGTTGAAAAACTTTTGTCAGACTATTCATGTATTATAATCTTATTCAAAATTTTTGGAACTTTCATGGTCTGCAATACACTTGTTTCAAAATTTTGTTTTTTAATAATATTATATATAACTGAATATTAAGGTGTAACCCAATTCGTAATTCATAATTTGTAATTGCCGTTTACAGCCTTATGTTTTCAAGAGAATTATTTATATCTATTTCATCTCCAAAAATAGTAATTGAAAGCACTCGGCTATTTTTATTTTGCCATTTAATTATTTTTTTAAAAAGGTCTGTTTCCTTAAAAAATGCAGAATCATAACTGTTAATTAATTGTTTTTCTATTTCAATTGCAGATATGTTTTTAGAGCCAATCTTTTGTTTTAATCCAATTGCAAAAATTTTTATAATGTCATGACCATTACATAGTTGCCAAATATTATATCTTTTTTTTGCTAACTTATCTATTTTTTCTTTAATATTTTCATAAATAAGAGCTGGGGCTTGATTATAGTAGTTTTTTACTGAATCAAACATTTGTTTTTCTCCTAAGAAAGTAAAAGTTCTCTTATCAATAATTTTTTCAAATTTAAGTTCTTTCCCATCTTGAAAACTGGGTTTAAACATTAATCCTAATTCTTCTAATTGATTTACTAACCTAAAAAGTGCAAGCGGTTTAGATAATTCCAATAGATAATCTCGTAAAGATAAATTGATACTCTTTTCAAATTCTTTAAGCTTTCGTTTAGAACATAAACTATTTGTAACATATTCAAATGTTTCACTTTTTATAATCAGAGTTTCTAAATCATGTGTATCTGTTTGTAATAGATTAATTGATGGGTTCCGATGATTAAGTATATTATTGAAATCGCTATCAATTATACCCAGAACTCCCTTTCTTTTTCTTTTTTCTGAAATTTTTATAATTTCAATAACATTCTCATATCCAAAAGCAATAGAAATTCTATTGTTTGTTTTGTCTGTAAATTTAGAAAAAAATAAACTATCGCTTTCTCCTTCAACAATCACATAGTTTCCTGTGAATGTTTTGTCCATCATTATTGAGTTTGCAATTGAAACTGGTGTTATATGTGATTTAATTCTCATAGTAAGTAGTTTTACAAAAGTTTTTCGGCATTTATTTTTGTACAATTAGCTATATGATAATAAATTACCAAAATGCGTAAGCCACATTAAATAGGTCGAAGACCTTAAACTACTCTTTAATTTCAACGCCTTGTAATTCAGTTGCAATATCCCAGTTTTCTCCAATAATATTAGGAGAATGTGTGGCTATTAATATGTCTAAATCTGTAAGTTCTATTATTTCTCTTAAATCTTTAATAAAATTATTTTGCCATGAAACGTGTAGTGAAATTTCTGGTTCATCAATTAGAATTAAAGTATTGGGTTTTATTTTAAATAATAATGTGAAAAATAAAACAATTTCGTGCTGTTCGCCAGATGATAAACCCTGTAATGGTATCTGCTTTCCAGTTACTTTTGATGTAAAAATGAAACCTTTTTTTCTATTTATTTCAAGATTTTTATAGAAAAATCGTTTGTTGATTATTTGTTTAAAAAGTTCTATTTTTTGAGCCAAATCATCAAAGATTTCTAATTTTTTTTTACTATCATCAATATAAACAGTCAAAACTTTTTTCATAAAATCATCTTCTTTGCCGTCATATTGAAAGTCCTTGTATTCATCTTTATCAATTAATCCAACTTTATAAAGTAAATCTCTCATTTTTTCTAACTTAGATAATTCAAGAGCAAGACTTTCTGTTTCGTGTTTTGTTAATTTATTTCTTTTGTCTGCTAATCTGGTGGGATATGTTCTATCCAGACGCATTGCTAATTCAGTTGATTTTGCTAAACGGTTTCTTATTTCATTTACTAAATCTTTTGAGTATTCAATTACAGTCTCCTTATATGAAGGTTGATAAGTATTTGTTAATGTAAAACTTTCACTTTCCTTTTTGGGTTCAGATTTTATAAGTAATCTTTGAGTTTCTATTAATTGAACTTCAAAATTTTCTATAAAATCAGAATACCAATTAGGTAAATTTTTAGATTTATTTTTCTCCTTTGATTGATTTTGTCTTTCTAAAAATTCTCCAATACTTATTGTTAAGTCCAAGCCCTCTTTAGTAATTATTTCGTGTTTTGATTTTTCAAAAACTACATCGTTATTTAATATTTCTTTTCCTTTTATTTGTTGAATAGACACTGTGGTTTCCCCATTTGTGTTTTTTATAACTTTCCATTTTATTTTGTTTGAAAAAGTGATTGTTAAACTTTTAAAAACAACATTTCCCAAAAAAGCAAAATCTGCTTCAAATAATGCTTTAATCATTTTTAATAAGATGGTTTTCCCAAATCCGTTTTCACCTAAAATTAATGAAATTCCATCTATGTTGAATTTTATATTATGATTAAAAACATCAAATAATTTTTCAAGTTTTATTTCTATGATTTTATTCATTTTTATTTATTTTAAGTTTTCAAAGTACAAAAGTAATATTTTTTTGGAATTTTCATTTATTTATGCAACAGGTAAGTAGGTCATTGTATAAAATCGACACTTTGTAAAGTTGTAACTTCCTGTAATTATGGCGTAAGCAAAATTGTTAATTGTCCATTATTCATTGTTAATTACTTATTCTTTATTTTTGCAGTTGCACATATCAATAATCTATTGTGACTATGAGAGTTGCGAATTTAATATTTTTTTGTAACATTTACAAGTGGATTTTTAATTAATTACTCTAACTTTCTTAAACTCAGTCTACAGTTGGCAGTTTTCATGGCTGTGGACTATCTATTTAAAGTAATAATTTTGCAATTTTTTTTGTAAGTACTGTTACAAAAGTTTTTCGACATTTATTTATTCATAACTTACTGATTAAATTGTCTTTGTATTAATGCGTAAGCAACTATAAATAGGTCGAAGACCTTACTAATATCTTCACCAGAACACCAACCAATTTTTACAATACATGATTTTGGATTTATTAGCTCAAGAGCTTTCCAAAACTTGTCAGTAGCATCTTTGTTACCTTCCATTTCCATAATCCTACGGATTTCTATTGCTATTTCTTTTCTGTAATGTTCTTCTGTTTTCATTTTATTAGCTTGTTCTATTTATGAATCAAAATATTGTATCATTAAATAATTGAAAGTAAGGTCTTCGACCTATATAATGTTGCTTACGCATTCTATTAATATTCTAATAACATGCAATTTAACAAAAAAAAATATCGAAAAACTTTTGTAATACTACATTACTCGCACTAAGCTTAACTGAAATGTGTGTGGTTTTATTTTTTCTAAATCTCTCCTTTTTTTCTCATTTCTCTGAATTTTTTAAGGGCTTTTTCTGTTGCTATTTGATCGGCAGATTTTACATGTTCGTATTCTTTTTTACCTGCGGTTTCGGCAATTAATTGTTCTTTTAGCTTGTCTATCATTTCATCAGGTATAATATTGAATTGCGAAAGAGCAGTTCTAACGCCTTCCATAAATTCGCTGATAAATGCTGTTATATTAAGTTTTTTATTTTTCATTACAACATTGTACGGTAAAAAGAAACGAAAACTATAATATTCGCCACGTCCGGTTTTACTTAATTGTATAATTCTGCGATTATCGCTTTTCACTTCAGCATCTATTAGTATTTCTAATATTGTTGATTTTATTTTTGGAAATGTATATTTTGCAAGAATCTTGTTTTCAACAGTATCACAAATTAAATTAAATAATTTGTTAGACATCTCCAAATGGTAATCTGGCGTTGTATAATATCCTATTATGCTTATTTCTTTCATATTTACAGATATTTTTTATATATTTTTCCATCAAAAAGTATTTGATAAGTACTGTTACAAAAATTTTTCAACATTTACTTATTAGTAACATTCTGATTAATTTGTTTTTATGCTAATGCGTAAGCAACTATAAATAGGTCGAAGAGAGCATCGTTTGGATTTTTATGTTTAGTCATTCATTTTAGTATTTATATTTATTAATTAACTGATAATCTGCAATAGTAAAATTATATATGCGTAAACAACATTAAAAGGCTCAAAGAGCCAATTTTTTCTTTATTAATTCAATTTTTTTATCAATTGACATATTTCCATCAATCCAATTAATTTTGATACCACTTCGTTCCATACGTCTAAACCATGTCATTTGTCTTTTAGAAAATTGATGTATTGCAGTTTCAAGGCTATCAAACATTTCATCATATTTGATATTCCCTATGATATACATTGTTATATATTTGTATTCTAAACCATAATATAGAAGAATTTCGGGAGATATTCCTAAATTTAAAAGTGATTTTACTTCATCAATCATTCCATTTTTTAATCTCTCTTTTAGTCTAAAACTAATACGCTTACGTCGAGAATCCCGGTCAAATACAATTCCAAAGTTAATATTATTTATTTTTGGAAAATCATCAAAGTCAATATCATTATCACTTGTATAGTTTTCAATTTCTATAGCCCTTATTGTACGTTTTTTTGTATCAAAATCAGACTTGTTGTGCGTCTTTTTTAATAACTTTAGTGATTTAATTAAATTTTCGTGTGTTTGTTTTTGCAATTCGTCACGAAGTTTTTCGTTTACAGGAACATTTACCAGCTTGTAACCTTTTATCACAGCCTCGATATACATACCTGAACCTCCGCATAAAACTGCTTGTTTGTTTCTTGTTTTTAAATCATTATATACCTCAACAAAGTCTTTTTGATACTCATATACATTATATTTTTGTCCTGCATCAACTATATCAATCAAATGGTATGGGATTTTTATACCATTTATTATATAATCGTCATAATCTTTACCAGTTCCTATCGTCATTTTTCTATAAACCTGACGAGAATCGGCACTTACTATTTCTGCATTTTCTTTATAAGCCAAATGTGCTGCTAATGTCGTTTTGCCGCTTGCAGTTGCTCCAAGAATTGTTATTATATCATATTTCATTATTATACAGTTTTTTTAGGTGTTATACCTATTCATTCTTGCTTGTACTATATATATTGTAAAACTTTGTTTTTTAACAAAATTTTTAATAAATAATTGAATTTTAAGGTGTAACCCAATTTGTAATTTGTAATTTTTAATTCGTAATTTTAAATTTTAGTTATAACGAGTAGATAAAAAACGATATATATCCAGTTCGTCATTATTTAGTTTATAAATTCCTGCTTTTTGTTTAACAATGTTAATTTGTTTTTCAACAGTATCAACACTATCTAAGTTTGGTAATAAGACACCTTTTTTATATTGTCCATCTGAAACAATAATACCATATTTTTTAACATTTAGTTGTTCTATACTGTTAATTTTTTCAGGCTTTGTAAGAACATCAACAGATATTTTAATATTTTCGAGTTCATCAATGCTTAATGGACTAAAACGATAGTCTTTGCTTGATGCTGATATTGCATTTGATATTATTTCTTTAAACAAGTTTTTATAACATGGTTCTATTGTTCCAATGCAACCTCTAAGGCTATCACTATTGTCTTGCATGTGAATAGAGACAAAACAGGCAAGATTTTGTCTTAGCTGTTTATGAATTTCTTTTTGTTCAATTTTTTTTACATTTTGGTACTTTGTATATTGTATTATAACTCTTAGTGCCAAATCAGTATATATGCTTTTTGGCTGATACATATTTATAGATTTTAGTGTTGTGAATTTTTATGCTGCTAAATTAATATATTAATATTCGTAAATTAATACAAAATATGATTTATTTTTTACCTTTACTTATAAAAATCAAAAAATATGACAAAACTAATTAAAATAAAACATTTTATAATATTATTTTTTTTCCAAACTAATTTTTTAATATATTCACAAACAGTATTAGAGTATAATACTCATTCTATACAAGCAAATTATACTCATAATACACAAATGATTGAATATATAAAACCAGGTAATTCAGGCAAAAATATAATATGGGATTTTAGCAATCTAAAATGTAAAAAAAATAAAATAAGTAAAATTACAGAACCTGTTTTTACACAATCTGGCTATAAATTACCAAATTCAAATATAGCAATTATTGATGGAGTAAATAACTTTTTTTTCAATGTTAGTAAAAATCAAAATGAATATATAGGACTTATTACTCCCCAAAGTGTTATAGAATTTGATATTCCAATTGTAAAAATGGTATACCCATTTAGATATGGAAATAAATTTGAAGGAAATATTTCGGGTGAAGGATTATATAATAATAAAGTATACAGTGATATAAATGGATTCTATACCGTAGAAGCTGATGCATACGGAACAATATTATTACCCGGAAATATTAGTTTGGAAAATGCTTTGAGAGTTAAATCAACAAATTATATAGTAGAATCGACTTGTTCGAGTACTAAATTTGAGAATATAAAATATTTATGGTACGTGCAAAATGAGCGTTACCCTATTATGGTTGTTATGGATAATAAGAAAACATTGCCCAATGGTAAAACTATAATATCCAAGAAAGCATATTATAACGAAAATGCTGTAAATAGAATATCAAGAGCAAGATATACCAGTATTTCTAAACATTCTGATAATACAATTATGTATCAAGTATTTCCAAATCCGTATGACAATATTATAAACATTAGATACAATTTGAAGCAGGAATGTAAGGTAAGTATTGATATATACAATATTTCGGGAGTAAAAATAAAAAATATTATAAGTAATAAATTGCAACAAGGTTTACAAAATCATATAATAAATGCAAAGCAAGTAGGTTTAACATCTGGAGTTTATTACATAAAATTTATTTTTGATAAGCATACATATATGACAAAAATAATTCATATAAACTAAAAAAATAGTATAAAAAGCCGAAAATTATATACCATATGTATGATAAAACTACATTACCCCCGTATTTTGCTATCGCTACATACGTGGCTAACAATAGAATCGCCCTATCGGGCTTTTTTACGACAAAGTCCGTAAGGACGACCCTATTGTTAGCCCACGATTTCAATCGTGGGTTTATAACGACCCTATTGTTAATCCACGATTTCAATCGTGGGTTTATAACGATTTCAATCGTGGGAATTATAAACAAAAAATATTTTTCAAAAAGAAATACAAAAAAAAACATTTTATCAAATAATATTACTATATTTGTAAATTAACTAACAAAAACGAACATTTTTTTTACATTCTAACTTTTTATTATTATGGAAAATCTTAACAAAAAAACAGAAATTACAACAACAAAAAATTACCAAAGAGAATTAAAAAAGTGGACTAAAAG
>JAOZVK010000568.1 GCA_029938185.1 Bacteroidales bacterium
CAGTTGTAAACTTTGCTGTAAGCGAAGGTTCTGTTTCATCTACCACAGCTACAACGGGTTCTGATGGAAAAGCCAATATAAATTGGACTCTTGGTACTACATTAGGAACACAAACACTCACAGTTACTGCTTTTAAGGCAGGTGGTACAACTGCATTGAGTGACTCACCAATTTCTGTTAAGACTATTTGTAGACCTCCAAATATTACAGATACTGATGGTAATTCTTATAAAACAGTAAAAATAGGTAATCAAATTTGGATGGCAGAAAACCTAATTAATACAGAGGGCGGATATGTTCCTACAGTTGCTGGTAATGCAGCATGGGGTGCTTTAGCTGATAACAATACTGCTATGGGAACATATAAAACCGTCTACTCTAATAGAATTTATACTTGGGCAGCTGCAATGGGTGCTACGACAACAAATAATAAAGGGATTTGTCCTACAGGTTGGCATATACCCAGCAAAGTAGATTTTGAAGAACTTATAAGTTTTTTAGGTGGATATTCTAAGGCAGGAGCAAAACTTAAATCTGCTGTAACCTCTACACAAGCAGGAACTGACTACTGGCTTCAAAGTGCCCACAACGGAACAAACGAAAATGGTTTTAACGCATTTGCAAATGGCTACAGAGACAACAATAATAGTGCTTTTGGAGGCTTCTTTACAGATGCTGGCTATACAACGTATTTTTGGACATCAACACAAGCGGGAGGAACTCAAGCAAATAGTTTTTTTCTTAAAAATAATTCAAAAGATATTTTTTTGGGAAAACATGCTAAATCTTTTGGCTTTTCAATTAGGTGTGTTAAAGATTAAGCTCTTCGACCTATTTTTTATTAATTCATTATACTAATATACAAATAATTATCTTAAATTTATTCTAATGAAAATATCTATATTACTTACTACTTTATTTTTATCATTTTTTATTGCCAAGGCACAATTCGCTACATATCAGTATATAAATACTGATGATGAGTTTAATACAAATACTTACACCTTAGAGTTAAATTCAATGAGAGGAATTAACTTTTGGGCAACATTAACAGCAAAAGGCGATACTGACAATTATACAATACAATGTGATGTTGTAAATAATGGCAGTAAATATATTATTAAATACAAAGTGCCAACAGAAGACAGTAAAGGTTATTATTGGCAAAATGATTATATGAACGAATACTGGGAACACGAAAAACAGCCTGTTTTATTTATTATTGAACAAGGTGTTGGCAAAGTTCATACAACTTTTAAAGAATTTAAAATTAAAAATACAAAATTAGAAAAAACAAAAACATTAAAAGGTTTTATAAACATTTAAAGTATAAAAAATGAAAAATATATTAAATAAAAAAGTAAATTTATTATTGGTATTCATAATTTTAATATCAATAAATTTGCAAGCACAAAAAATAAGACGAGTACATTATAGCGAAGGCAGATGGCTTGTTTCGCAAGAAGGAAAGTATGGCTATACTACTGACGGCGGTAGGCCAATTACTAAAATAGAATATGACTGGGGAGACGATTTTTACTATGGTATGGCTATGGTTAAAAAAAATAAAAAATATGGTTTTATAAATAAAAGAGGTAAACTTGTAGTGCCATGTATTTACGAAGATGCAAATAGATGGAACGGTAATTCAGGAACAGTAATACTTGGCTGGAAAAAAGGTAAAGTAAACAAAAGAGGAAAATACACATATTTGGAAAAAGTATACAAAATTGATGATGGATTCCCAAATGGTAAAGCATATGGTTTACGTAGGGTAAAATACTAAAAATCTGGTAAAAGATATTCAAACTTATATGGAATTATTGATGAAAATGATAAAATAATTGTTCCTATAGAGTATTCATGGCTTACACTAAATAGTAGTGGTTATATTAATGTTACAAAAGGAAATACAAAGGGCTTGATATATAAAGATGGTAAAATTCTTATTCCATGCGAATATACCGATTGGAGTGAATTATACAACGGAATTTATATAGTGGAAAAAAATAAGGATAAAAAAGGATTAATTAAAGACGGCGGAGAAATTGTTCTTCCTATAGAATACGATTATATTTCAACAAATACAAACCAAAATATGATAGCAATAAAAAAAAATGGGAAGCAAGGTTTCTTGTCTTCAGATTTTAAAATTGCAATACCATGTATTTATGAAAAAGTTTGGGCTTTTGGTGAAAAAGTGGCTTTGGCTCCAATAAAAATAAAAGGCAAAATGGGGTATGTAAATGTGAAGGGAGAACTTGTTGTTCCAGCAATATATGCAAGTGTTGGTTTGTTTGGAAAATATGATGGTGCATGGGCAAGACAAGGATTTAAGCTCGATTTAATAAATAAAAACGGTAAGGTGGAGAAAACCGATCCAATAGAATTTACAGTTATTAAAAATTTAAAAAACGGTAATTCAATAATATTGGATAAAGAAACCAAAAAATATGGAATTGCAAATATAAAAACTAAAACCTTTATCAGGTATTTTGAAATTACACAAATTCAACTAACAAGGGCATCAGGAAATATAAAACAAAACGATAATTTGCTTACTTATTCAGTAGATAAAAAATCAGAGACAAACCCAAACTGGGGTTGTATAAACACTATAACTGGAAAAGTAGTGTTATTTGCAAACTATAAATTAGTAAAAGTATATGATGATTTTATATTTGTATGTAATAATAGTTCAAGAGATGAGGCTGTTAATGACGAGGGCTTATTTTATGCAAATGGCAAAGAAATAATAGAACCCGAATACAGTGTATTTCATATTGGTGGGAAATGGTATGCAAATCAAAAATATAATGATGGTTCGGTAAAAAAATACTTTCTAAATGAAAATTATCGTTTAGAAGAACGTGAGGGTGAAATTGCAGACAATACCACAACTACTTCAAATTCTGGCAATAATCAATCAAACAAAGCTAAATATGTAATTATAAAAAATGATACAAATAACGACATAAAAATATATTATGATGGTGGAACAATACTGCTCTACCCTGGCAAAACGCTAAAACGAAAATGCTCTTTTTCAGAAAAGATTTATAAAACAGAGGCAGTAAATAGCAATAACAGAGGCAAATTCCTTTTTAAACTTAAAGGGAAATGTGGACAAACTATTAATTTATCTGCGTATTAATAAAAAAATAATTAAGGTCTTCGACCTATTTAATGTGGCTTACGCATTTTTATAATTCATTACCATATAGATAATTGTTCAAAAATAGGTCGAAGACCTTACTATTATTTAGACAGGATTAACATGTTTAAAATATCCTGTTAATCATGTGGTTACCCACGTAAGGTTGGACACAATTGTTTTTCAAGTGGTTGCAACCATAAAGTTAAAGTAAACTTTTACAGAACTTTGCGAAACTTTGCGTTAAACTTTGTGTAACTTTGCGGTTAAAAGCGTCTAACTTAAAACTGGTAGCCAATCATGTAAATCCTGTCAAATTATTACATTTATAAACTTAATCAATTTATGGACATTTTTCATAAATGTCAAAAAGTAGTTTACACTTTTTTTATTCTTAAAAACCTT
>JAOZVK010000569.1 GCA_029938185.1 Bacteroidales bacterium
TTTTGCTTGCGAATACATTTAGACATAGGGCGTTGCCCCATGTTAATGCTTATGTTTCTTTCAGGGAAAAAAAACTTACTAACGAAATAAAAGAACATTTTAGGAACTAATAAAAAACTTGAATAAGCTATTTTTGCTCGTATTTTTATAAGACCAGAACTAGGCTACACATATAGTATTGGACATTATTTTATTTTTTGACAGGATTTATAGGATTGATTTTTATCCTGTTACGAAATGCCTGATAAACAAGACTGTCCAACTTCTGACGGGTAGCCTATTATTCTATAAGTGTCACATATAAAAATCAGTATTTTTACTTTAGAAATTTATATCTTAATACATTAGCCACATAAAGTTGAACACGGTTATTTATCAATAAGTTGCTACTGTCAAGTGTTTTACCTTACGGTAAGAGAACAAGCAGACAACTACCGTTAAAAACAAAAGCTCGGCTATAACATATATACCGAGCTTAAAATTATTTTATTAAGTGTCAAGTTATAAACAAACTATTTTGCTTATATATTATCAATAATTTCATTTAATTTAACACTTGGTCGCATTGCTTTTTCTGCTTTTTCAAAAATAGGCTTATAATAACCGCCAATATCTGTTGCTTTTCCTTCTACAGCAGCAATCTCTTCAAGAATTTCAACTTCATTTTCAGTTAATTTATTTGCAATACTTTCAAAAGTTGCTTTCAATTTTACATCTTTGTCTTGTTCTGCCAGAGCTTTTGCCCAATATTTAGCTAAATAAAAATGTGTTCCTCTGTTGTCTAACTCACCAGCTTTTCTTGAAGGAGATTTACCGTTTTCCAGATACTTACCTACGGCAGCATCAAGAGTTTCGCCCAAAACAAGAGCTTTTTCGTTATCGAAATTTTTCCCAAGATGTTCCAATGATACAGTTAATGCTAAGAACTCACCTAAAGAGTCCCAACGTAAATGCCCTTCTGATAAAAATTGTTGAACATGTTTAGGAGCCGAGCCACCTGCACCAGTTTCAAATAATCCACCACCTTTTAATAAAGGTACAACTGAAAGCATTTTTGCGCTTGTTCCTAGTTCTAAAATTGGGAATAGGTCAGTTAAATAATCACGAAGTACATTACCGGTTACCGAAATTGTATTTTCACCTTTTCTTACTCTTTCCAATGTATATTTCATTGCTTCAACAGGTGATTTTATATCCAAAATTAAACCTTCTGTATTGTAGTTTTTTAAATATAGATTTACTTTTTCTATTATTTGAACATCATGGACTCTATTTTTATCTAACCAGAAAATTGCTGGTAAACCTGTAGCCTTTGCTCTGCCTACTGCTAGTTTTACCCAATCTTGAACAGGAATATCTTTTACTCTGGACATTCGCCAAACATCACCTTGCTCAACATTACTTTGTATAAGAACTTTCCCTTCCGAATCAATAATTTTTATTGTTCCGTTTGTCGAAATCTCAAAAGTTGTAGGGTGCGAACCATATTCTTCAGCTTTTTTTGCCATTAAACCGACGTTTGCAACATTCCCCATGGTTGCTGGATTGTATGCTCCATGTTTTTGACAATCCTCAATTACTTCTTGATACACTGTAGCATAACATCTATCGGGTATCACTGCTTTTGTATCGTGTAGTTTTCCATCTGGACTCCACATTCTGCCACCATCTCGTATTACTACAGGCATCGAAGCATCAATAATTATGTTATTAGGAACATGTAAGTTTGTTATTCCTTTATCAGAATCAACCATTGCAAGTTCGGGTCTGATTTTATATAATTCATTAATATCAGATTCAATTTCTTTTCTTTTTTCTTCAGGTAGTTGTTGGATTTTTGCATACAAATCAGCTAAACCATTGTTAAGTTTCACATCAAGTTCTGCCAACACACTTGCATGTTTTTCTAACACTGGCTCATAAAAAACAGAAACTGCGTGTCCGAACATAATAGGATCCGAAACTTTCATCATTGTGGCTTTAAGGTGCAATGAAAAAAGAATATTCTTTTCTTTTGCATCTTCAATTTGCTCTTTGTAGAATTTTCTTAATTCATTTTTACTAATAAAAGCAGCATCAATAATTTCTGATTTTTCTGCAACTATACTATCTTTTAAAACTGTTGTATTACCTTTGTTATCGGTAAATTCAATTTTCAAACTTGTATCATTTGCTAATGTAATAGATTTTTCGTTTCCATAAAAATCATTGTCGCTCATATGTGCAACATGCGAATTTGAAACTTTATCCCATTTTTTCATCATTCTATGGGGTTTTTTCATAGCAAAATTTTTCACCGAGGCAGCCGCTCTGCGGTCAGAGTTTCCTTCGCGTAAAACAGGATTTACTGCACTTCCCAAAACTTTAGCAAATCGTGTAACTAAAGATTTTTCTTCATCTGTTTGTGGATTTTCGGGATAATCTGGCAAATCATAAGCTTTTTCTTTAAGTTCTTTTATTGCAGCTATTAATTGAGGTATAGAAGCACTAATATTTGGAAGTTTAATTATGTTAGCTTCAGGATATTGTGTTAAGTCTCCAAGCTCTTCTAAAGAATCAGGAATTTTTTGATCTTCGGTTAAGTTATCAGGAAAATTTGCAATAATTCTTCCTGCAAGAGAAATGTCTTTTGTCTCAACTACTACTCCTGCTACTTTTGTAAAAGCGTTAACAATAGGTAATAGCGAATAAGTTGCTAAAGCAGGTGCTTCATCAATTTCTGTCCAGATAATTTTTGAAATTTTGTTTGTCATTTTTATTTCTATTAAATATATTAAATAATAAGGTCTTCGATCTATATAATGTGGCTTACGCATTTTTGCAAACTACTGCCATGTAGTTAATTGTACGAAAACAAATGTCGAAAAACTTTTGTAAAACTACTTACTTCTGATATCCGATTATAGATTTCTGTTATAATTTATTTATAACATTTCAATTATTTAAAAAATATAACCAAAGCTTTAGACCTATTTAGTACTGTTAAATTGATACCATTAATCAGCAATTTAACTAAATACGGCGAAACTATACATTTGAGTATTTGCTTTCCTTTTTCACAAAAACTCTTGGTAATAAAAAGCTCTAATGTAATAAAACGTAAATACCTAACCTGAATAATTCACAAATTTTCTATTTCGATGCGTAACTGTCTGTATATTTGAACGTCCTCAATTTATAAATAATTGAAATAGTTCACTATTACAATTATTTAGAAATCTGCGGTTGTTCAAATCTATCAGACATTTACGCATCTCATAACCAAAATTTATGAATTAATCAGGCTAAAGTAATAATGTTGAAAGTTAAGAACTAAAAGTTAAAAGCTAAAAGTTTGCTTACGCCTGAAAAACAATACATTATTAAAAATAAAATATTGTTTTTTTTGTATAACAATATATGTATTTTTACCTGATGGTCTGGTTTTAAAATTATTAAAAAACTTTATAAACTTACGTCTTAATACAATAGTGAGAAAAAATCACTCTACAACTGGTCTTATAAAAATACGAGCAAAAATAGCTTATTTAAGTTTTTTATTAGTTC
>JAOZVK010000570.1 GCA_029938185.1 Bacteroidales bacterium
TTTATGAGGTTCGCCATGCATGGTTTGTTACGAACACCGTAGGTGTGATATGTTTACTATCTGAATAATAAATCTGTCCGGGATAACGACCTAATTCACCCAAACAAGTTTTTCCATATTTCCAAACTTCTCTTTCATTCAACCAAATACTGTCACTTGCAACTACTTCGCCCCACTTTAATAGTGGAAATCAAGCAGAACGTGCAGCAACTAATGCATACTGCTCACAGTTTTCTTTTTTGTGCCGTCTTTTTTCTACTCTTTTTATTGATTTCTTAAATTTCTTAGCTCTTTTTTCTGTCAATTCGTGAATTCCATCTTCATGAATCTTTAAATAACTTGTAGTAATAACAGCTATTGCAAAAATAAACAAAATAAATAAATTTCTATATCTTTTTTTTCTAATTTTTGAAATTTCTTTTATTTCAGGAATTTTTTTATGCTCAATTGGAGTTTTCGAGTTTGTTTTTAATCGGAGTTTCTTTTTAGCATCTATCATAATTAAAAAAAGTTTGTGTACCAAAAAAAAGCGTGAACTAAAACTTATCCTTTGTCATTTTAGACTTAAAATAGGTTTAAAAACTTTTTCCACATCGGTATAAAATTTAGGTGCATCAAAATCTTTGCGTTTCCATAGATATTTTTTAATGCTATACAAAAAAAGTTCTGCTATTATTTTTTGTGCTTCTTTGTGTGTTGCATTGCAATATATCCAATAATCTGGAACATTGACATACATGTCGAAAAATCTGGATTTCCAACGCCAAAATTTTCTATTTTCACGAACATTAGATATTTTGGGATCCATTGCCATATATATCAATCCAACTCTTTTAATTTTTTGTGTATAATCTTCTATATCAAGATTTTTGTTTAAAAGCTCTCTTAAATGATTATCTTGACTGAGTAATGAAAAATCAATTTGCTCATCTGACATGCTCGAAAAAATAAATTTATGATTATCAGTTTCCATATTCTGTTAGTTATCGTTTTTACTTCCGGGTGGTCGTATTAATTTCCTCTTTCTTTTTATACATTCTGGCAATAGAGGATAATTATATATTTTCGTCCTTTCTATAATTATACATTCTTTTTCGCTTCCTTTAAATTGTTTTAAATAACGTATTTTATCATTATCAAGAAACCACTTACCATCTGAATAATAAATCTGTCCGGGATAACGACCTAGTTCACCCAAACAAGTTTTTCCATATTTCCAAATTTCTCCTTCATTCAACAAAATACTGTCGCTTGCAACTGCTTCTCCCCACTTTAACAGTGGAAACCAAGCAGAACGTACAGCAATTAATGCATACTGCTCACAGTTTTCTTTATTATGTCGTCTAAAAACAATACGTTTTATTGCTCTTTCAAATTTCTTAACTCGCTCTTTTGTCAGTTCGTGAGTTTCATCTTCATGAATCTTTAAATAACTTGTAGTAATAACAGCTATTGCAAAAATAAACAAAATAAATAAATTTCTATATCTTTTTTTTCTAATTTTTGAAATTTCTTTTATTTCAGGAATTTTTTTATGCTCAATTGGAGTTTTCGAGTTTGTTTTTAATCGGAGTTTCTTTTTAGCATCTATCATAATTAAAAAAAGTTTGTGTACCAAAAAAAAGCGTGAACTAAACTTATCCTTTTTAGAGGCACCGGTAAGTACCCATACTACAAGACAAGCAAGTTCACGCAATATTGCGTAAACAAATTGTCTAATTTCCTAGTAGTATTTGAAAATTACCGGTTTTCTAAAAAAAGAAAATTAGTTTTTGCTTATTTTAATACTGTTAAGTATTCTATTTTATATTTATCTTGTAAAGGTATAATTATTTTTATTTAAAACAATACTTTTTACAGCAAGACCTTTGAGCATGCGACCTTAGGAGCATCTCAAAGCGTCATTTTCTGTATAAGGGGGCATGACGCTCAAAGATCCTCCTATTGTCGGATGCTTTGAGGTCATTTTAGCATCCAAAATAGGTTTAAAAACTTTTTCCACATCTGTATAAAATTTAGGTGCATCAAAATCTTTGCGTTTCCATAGATATTTTTTAATGCTATACAAAAAAAGTTCTGCTATTATTTTTTGTGCTTCTTTGTGTGTTGCATTGCAATATTTTTGGAAGTCAGGAACATTGACATACATATCAAAAGAGCCAGACTTCCAACGCCAAAACTTTTTGTCTGGTCGCAAAGGAGGTGTCTCTGGATTCATTGCCATATAAATTAATATTATTCTATTAATTTTTTTTGAATAATTATCTATATTAAGGTTCTCATTTAAAATACTTTCTAAGTATTTATCTTGATTTAAAAGCTTAAAATCAATTTTGTCATCTGACATACTCGAAAATACAATTTTATTATTATTTTTAACCATACACTTATTCACTTTAGATAAATAGATTCGAAGACTTAGTTATCATTTTTATGTCCTGGAGGTCTTTCAAATTTTCTTTTACGAGCAATACACTCTGGCAACAAAGGATAGTTATAGATTTTTCTTTTTTCTTCAATTTTGCATTTTTTTTCTGTTCCTTTGAATTGTGCTTGATAACGTAATACTGTATTGTCTAACAACCATTTACCATCATTATAATAAATTTGTCCCGGATAGCGTACTAATTCTCCAACACATGTAATTCCATATTTCCAAACTTCTCCAACATTTAACCAAATACTATCTTTTGCAACAAGTTCGCCCCACTTTAAAACAGGAAAATTTCCGGATTTTGCAGCAAATAAAACATATTGTTCACAATTTTTTCTTTTGTGCTTCCTTTTTTCCGTTCTTTTAACAGCTTTCTTTAATTTTATTACTCTTACTTCGGGTAATTCAAGTGTTCCTTCTTCATTAATTATTAAGTAGCTTATAATAGCTGCTAATGCAAAAATAAGAAAAACAAACAACTTTTTAAACTTTGTTAATCTAATTTTTTTAGCTTCTCTTGTTTTATAGGAATTTTTTTAACTTCAATTATTGTTTTGGAACTTCTTTTTACAATAGTTTTTTCTTTAGTATCAATCATAGAAGCAAAATATTTGTGTACAAAAAAAGCGTGAACTTAAACTTATCTTAGTTTAGAGGTATCGACAAACACCCACGACACAAGACAAGTAAGTTCACACTAACGATAGTGTAAACAAACTGTCTAATTTTCTTGTGTCGTTTAAAGTTTGTCGATTTACTAAACCACAGAAAATTAGTTTTTGCTTATTCTAATACAATTAAGTATTCTATTTCATATTTATGATGTAAAGATATAGTTTTTATTGGTTAAAACAATATATTTTTGTGAAAAAATTTTTGCATTTTGTATGCCAGTTAATATAGGGGTAGCCAAAAAATGCATAAGCCACATTAAATAAGTCGAAGACCTTAAACAAGTTGAAGATTTAATTCATTTACAGCCTCTTTCAACTTTTCCGCTGTACTACCTTTTGGAATATATTTTACTGTACTTCCTCCCAATAAATCTACAATAAAATTTACTTGTCCACTTCTATCCGAAACCTGATATTCGTTTGGCGAAAT
>JAOZVK010000571.1 GCA_029938185.1 Bacteroidales bacterium
TGTCGGTTTTGATTTCATATGATTGTTGTATTGAGTTGGTGCTAACGGAAATAGGCTGGTGGCGTTGCTTTGTGGGTGTATTTTGTGGTTTGTGTAGGGAGCGAAGCGACTGGAACAAGCCGCAAAATACACCCACAAAGCAATGACAGCCAGCCTAATGATAGCGTCTCTTTATTCATTCTGTTGATGTCAACTCTACAAATATATGATATACTTTCAATTGTTTTTTATTTCTTTCATGTGTTGCAATTCCAACTTTTATATTTGCATTAATGTTATAATTATTTGAAATGTCTGTAAAATCTAAAAGTTTAAATTCATAATCAATAGAGGGAATGTGTATAATATATTTTTCCCAATTAGTCATGAAATTTTTATCACAATAAACAATTATGTAATTTTCATATAAGCCGTTAGCATCATAGTTAAATATCTTTTTAAGATGATTTTGAATTTTAGTTTTGTCAAAATATTTCAAATTAAATGCTTCATAAATTGCAATAGTTTCACCTTTATCATCGTCAATTTTTATGTCAATTTCTCCTGCTTTTTTATTCATTTCTGACTTGCTCCATTGAGTTTGGTCTTTTATGTTAAAGTTTTTATTTGTTAGAACATTTGCTACAAAACTGTTTCTGCTGTCTTCATATTTTTGAATATTTGCGGATAAACCTTGTAATTGTTTTAACGCCAGCAATATATAATCAAATAGAGATTTTTGTCTCCCGTTTCCGTTCACTTTGCCAAGTAATTTATTTATTGATACATTTTCAAAACTGTTTTGACATTCTATCGTTTCTTTACCTTTACTCAATGCTTTGTTTAGTTTACTAAATGCAAAGAAATGTGGCTTTTTGCTATTTTGACATTCAACACACAAACAAGGAGTCATTAATTCAACATAAGGCTGTTTCAAGGTTTTATTAATTCTTTCAATTTCATATCTTATTATTCCAAATAAATCTTGTTTATTTTTACCTTTTATTTTTATTTTTATATGTCTTTCTAAAATATCACTTGTTATTACGGCTTTTGTTTGTTCTCTTTCAATAATTGCTCCTTGAAACCAAAAAATATTATTTTTGATATAATCATGCATTCTGACAATTAGACGTGTAATAATACCTGCCGGCATAAATTTATACCTAAATTCAAAGTGTAAATTATCATTATAATCCCAGTTAATACTGGGTTCGTTAGCGGGGAATAATTCTGGCACCAGGTAATCATTACTTTCGGGTAAAAGGAAGCATAGTTCAAATTTTTTCATTAATTCAATCAGAAAAGCATATTTATCTTCCGGATAATTATCCCAAATAACAGGTAATTGTGCTGAATTAAATTTACCGTAATTCAACACTACTTCTTTTGTATCAATAATTTTATAAACAGAATTTGTTGCCCAGTTAGGTTTGAGAAATATTAGATTTCTTAAAATATCATTTTTTTGGAAATGAAGGAATATACCTAAATCATGAAAATAATCGCTCAAATGTAGTGCTTGCTGCGTATTTAATTGAAATGATTTACACAATGAAATATATTCCGAATAATTAATAAACTCTTGTTTGGTTTGGCTTAGTTTATTTCGAATATCTAACCATATCTTTGGTAATTGTTCGCCTATATGAGGTAATTTTTGGATTTCTGTTCGCAGAACTTTCCTTAATTCTTTAATTCCTGTGCCTGTTTTCGCACTAACGTTATAAAAACCTACAATATTTGGAAAATGCCTTAATAGTAAAGTTTCATTAATCCGTTTTATACGTTCATCAACTTTACTGTGCACAACAAGTATAGGTGAATTTTCACTTAACAGGCTGACAATATTCAGCCAGTAATCAAAACTTGCCATGTTTGGCATCATTTTTTCAATTCTTGCATCCCAAACAAGAATATAAATTGAACGTTTACTTAGAAAATATTGATGTGTTGAGTAATAAATATCTTGTCCGCCAAAATCCCAAGTATTTATTCTAAGATTATTTTTGTTGTTCTGCTGTAAGTCCCACTCTCTAATATCAATACCTTCTGTCGTTTTTTCATGTTCGTTGTATTTATCATATATTAATCGTTTCATGAGTGTTGTTTTTCCGACTGCACCGTGTCCAACGAGTAATAATTTAGTTTCATATAAATTTACAGTTCCTTTTTCAAGTTCTGCGAAATAATTTTTTATTGCTTCTTTACCTTGTTTTATTATTTCTATTGGAGGCTTTTCAATTGGATTGTCATAAAGCGTAATACAATCATTGATATGAATATTATTTGTCCATTTAATATCCATTTTTGGAAAATTACAAATCCAATTATTAAGTTTATTAATTGGATTTTTTTTTAAGTTGAGTTCTTGTAAATTTATTAGATTTTTTAACGCTGAAATATTTGAAATATTATTTCCCTGTAAATTAAGATTTTTTATTTTGCTTATTTCTTTTAATGCTGAAATATCAGATATTTCATTTTTTTGTAAATCAAGTATAGTAATTTTTTTCAACTTACTCAATGCTGAAATATCAGATATTAAATTACTATGTAATCTAAGCTCTTTCACAGTTTCTAATTCCTTTAATGATGATATATCTGTAATTTCATTCCATTGCAAATTAAGTATTGTTAGTTTTTTAAGTTTTTTTAATGATGATATATTAAAAATTATATTTTCTGATAAATCAAGTTCTGTCAAATTTTTAAGTTCTTTTAATGAAGAAATATCGGATATTACATTGCGCATTAATTTGAGCTCTGTAAGTTTTTTTAATTCTTTCAACACTGAAATATCAGTAATCTTTTCGTTCCAGCTTAGGTTAAGATATGTTATGTTTTTTAATTCTCTTAATGCTGAAATATCTGAAATATCGTTACCAACTAAGCTAAGTTCTGTAATGTTTTGTAATTTTCGTAAAGGAAAAATATCTGAAATCTTAGTTCCATTTAAATTAAGCTTTGTAAGTTTTATCAAGTCCATTAAAGGAGAAATATTTGAAATTTTATTATCCATCAATCCAAGTATCCTTAGTCTTTTTAAATACTTTAATGCAGAAATGTCTATAATTTCATTATTTTCCAAATGAAGAATTGATAAATTTGTTAACTCTTTTAATAGCGAAATATCAGCAATTTTATTGTTCTGTAAATAAAGCTCTTGAAGACACCTGAAGTTTTTTAAAATAGAAATATCTGTAATATTATTTTGATACAAATTTAAATGAGTCAAAGAATTTAATAAATCAGAACCAGTAGGTAATAAATTATATATATTTTCTAAATTAAATTTTGTAATACTAAGACCGATAATTTTCTTATTTTGATTAATCGAATACTTAACTGTTCTTTGCCACTTTATATTTATTATTTTAGAAATATCAACTTTCGTAAATTCAGTATTTAGTTCTTTTTCAAGTTGTAGTATTATTTGAGGTTTCATATAAAATTAATTTATAAGAGATTAAATAATTGTTTTTGTTTTTTAATTACATTAATCATGTTTCATTAATTGACGCTAACGGATATGTGCTGGTGGCGGTGGTTTTGTGA
>JAOZVK010000572.1 GCA_029938185.1 Bacteroidales bacterium
GCTACCTATAGAACATGCCTAAAGGCATTTAAAGTAATGCGTTATATCATAGAAACATCTTATTTTTCATATTCGATATTTTTTTATTTATGAGTAACTTTAGTTAAATTTTATTAATTTTTAACTTGCGATTGTTTTTGAAAAAAAGAACTGTTTTTGTGAGTTCTGAATCAGTATAATATAAAAAAAAATCAACTATCCAGATAAGAAAAGCATGACCTTTTTTTTGTTCGTCTCCACCTTCAAAATTTTTAGGAAAAGCACTATCATTTTTAATAATATTATCCAAATCTTTATTAATGATACTATAAAAATTTTTTAAATTCATATTTCGATTAATTTAATTTACGTGTCTCCATTTCTGCAATTCTGCAAGCCATAGGAATTATCTTTAAATTAGCATTTTGGGATATATTTTTTTTATTGCGAAAATACTCTGTCCCTTCAATTTTACCAAAAAAACGATCCAATATAATATCTTTATACAAATTAGCAAGACTTTCTTTTCCTGTTTTTACATCTCTTATATAATACATTAATTTATAGACACTTTTAATAATTAATTTATCATTTTTCGTAATTTTCTCCAAACCTCTTGTGCTTGCTCTTACTTTTTGTAAAACATTAATAAATTTATTATCACCTGCTTGCTCAACTTCTATCAAAAATTTCTTTATAGTTATAATACTTTCAAACTCTTCCCAAGTAAAAACTTCTCCCATAAAAGTAATTCTATTTTTTTCTGAGATTGTTTTAGCTTTTTTCAAATCTGCTTCAACCAGACGTGCAGCTTCTTGCATCGGAAATTTATCATCAATAATTATTAAGGCAGCACTTATAGTTATTTTTGGATTATTGGCAGTAAATTTTTTGAAATCGTTTTTTATGTGTTTTGCTATTTCAATAATTTTATCATAAGCACCTATCAACATAAGGTCGTCGCCGCCTGAATATATCGGATAAATTAATCGTTTGCCGTTTTTTGTAAAACCTGTATTATCAAGTATTGTATTTATATAAGCTTCAAAAAACAAATGTATGTTTCTACTCAAAGTTGCCACTCGCGAAATACTGCGGTCATCTTCACTCAAACCATCGCGAAATATTAAACCAAGATTATCAACATCCATTTTTAGTAAGCCAAGTTTATTGTCGCCTTTTGATTTATTGGCTATTTTTGTAAAATCTTGTTCGTCTGGCAACTTATTTACCATAAAACGAAACCCGTCTAAGCTACCAAAATCAGTACAATTCAATTTATAGACTATTGATTTTTTGTTTTTTTCGGGTTCGTTTTCATAAAATTTTACTTCATATCCTAAAGCATTAAATATTTCGGTGTAGCTATTTGGTAATCTATGACTTAAAATATTACATTTATTTTCACTAACTTTCAAATATTCAACATAATTTGCTTTTTTTATATTACTGGTCAATTCCGCAAAACTTTTATAAAATTCAGTTTCATATTTATTTTTATTAAACTCTTCTGCTATGTTCTCAAAATCATCAAAAGTTTCAAAAATACTTTTTCCATCAATTTTATAATCAGTTTCTTTGAATTTATTAATTTTATTTTGAGTAACCACACGACGCGTTTCGTACCATTTTTTCGCAAAATTACCAAAATCGTTCATACATAGTTCTGTATATCCAAAAGCCAAATACAAATCGCCTTTGTGAGCTTTAAACATTATTTCAGAAATAACTTTTTGACATTTTTTGGCTTTTTCTTCTAAGCATTGAGGTATAAGAATATAAAAATTTCCGCCTCCGTTGTAAATAATATTTGCTTGTTCAAGTTCAAGTTTTTCTATTAAATATTTAGTTATTACTTCCGAAAGTATTTGCAAATAAACCGACCTGCCTTTTAGACTTTGTGCTGCGTTTTTACTTTCAACATCAAAAATAAATTTTTGAATGCCGGAAAAGTCGCCTTGTAGAAGGATGAATGGTTTGTATTTGTCTGTTAAATCTTTTGGACAAATTACATATTCATTATTCCTTTTTGCATATTTATAGTTAGCAACCTTTTTTTGAAATTCATTATTTTTTTGACACTCTTTAAACAAACAAACAGCAATTGCAGCTGTTGTTTTTAAATGGTCAAAAAGTGAAACATCAGGAAAGTATTTATGTTTTACTGATGGTGTTTGTGCAGGGAAATAAGAAAGGTATTTTTCAAATAATGGATATAAATATTTTGAATTTGATATTGTTATCAGTTTCTGAATTGCATTTTTAATATAAGCATTTAATTTGGTTTGTTCATTCTCTCCTTTTATGTTATCTGGAAAAATAGTTTTTAAATCCAATTCATTTGCATTATAATAAATAGGCTTTAGATTTTTGTTTTTTATCTTACTAAATATAGACATAAAAGCACTTTTATAATAAGCTTTTATATTGATTAATTCGTCCTCTTCTGCTTCAATTCTTTCTTTTGAAGACAATCCATCAGATAGCCGTATTATTTGTTTTTCTAAATGAAAACTTTCATTTCCAAAAATTAAATTTTTTGCAAGATGGTGCTTAACAACTATTTCTTCTATTTTGTTATCTAAAAAAGTTAATTCGCTTATAAAAAAAGCAGAATAAAATTTATGCATCGCATAATTTGAATTTTTATCACAATTTCTGTATTTTTTAGTTTTATCAAAATAAATAGGAATTATTCCATGTTTTGCTCTCTCAATAAACTTCCCAATATCATGAAGCAATGCAGTAAGATATATTATTTCTTGATTTTTCATATAAAGTCAGTTATTATAAATAATTTATGTTCAAAATATTAAGTTTAAAAAAAGGCTACACAAAAGAAATTGAAAATCTTAATTCAATACGGTACAATTAAAAGAGAACCTTTACAGAACTTTGCGAAACTTTGTGTCAAACTTTGTGCAACTTTGCGGTTAAAAAGCGTCTAACTTAAAACTGGTAGCCAAACTTAGTTATACAAAAGAAATAGAAAAATTTTAATTCAAATACGGTACAATTAAAAACATATTTACACACCTGAATATCTGCATATTAAAGCAACTATCGTCTACTCACGTAAAGTTGGACAATTTTTTTATAAAAAAATACCTAATTCGCTTCTTTCTTTTCCTATAATTTGTTTTTCAAGCCATCGTTTGTTTCTACTCTTAAAAATTATCAGACTGTCATAGTCGGCTTTCATTATTGATTCGGCTTTTACAATAAGTTCTTTTAATTTTACTTCTGTAATTTCTCCCTCAAATACCGAGTTCTGTATCCAATTCAAATACTGTCTGCAAAGTTTAAGCATTTTGCCTACACGTTTTTTATGCATGTCGTAAACCAATATTATATACATATTTTTTAACTTTTTTAACTAATAATACATCAACCCATTTAATAAGTAAGTGAACAGTTAAAAGTGAATAGCTAAAAGTTTATTTACGCCTGATAAACAGTATAATATAAAAAACAAAAGAGTCGTTTTTATATAGCTATCTACTTACTTAAATGTTGCACGAAATATTGATTTTATTGTATTGATAAATTGTTTA
>JAOZVK010000573.1 GCA_029938185.1 Bacteroidales bacterium
TCAAACTTTGTGTAACTTTGCGGTAAAAAAGCGACTAACTTAAAACTGGTAGTCTATTAGAATACTTATAATTTAAAATTTTGCAACAGTATAATATTAAAAAACTAAATCAGATAAAATGCACGAAATGTCTATTGCAATGAGTATAATAGAAATTGCTGAAAAAGAAAGCATAAAGGCAAAAGCTACTAAAGTAAACGAAATTGAAATTGAAATAGGAACATTAGCAGGAATTGAATTTAGCTCTCTTGAATTTGCTCTTGATATAGCCATAAAAAATACAGTACTTAAAGATGCAAAAATTAATGTTTTAAAAATTCAGGCAAGTGCAAAATGCAATAATTGTAATACTGATTTTGAGATTCTTGGTTTTTTTGAAAAATGTCCCCAATGCGATGGATATAGTTATAAAATTATTAAAGGAAAAGAGTTAAGAGTAAAATCATTATTAATTGATTAAAAAATAGGCTCGAAGAGCCAATTTTATAAACCCCAAAATATAGGAGAAAATAATATGTGTACAACATGCGGATGCGGAACAAATGGAGAAGTTGATATTACTTTGGCTAGCGAATTACAAAACCATAAACATACTCATCACCACCATGAGCACTCCGAGCATCACCATCACGGAAGTAGCAGAGTTATAGAGCTGGAACAAGATATATTAATGAAAAACAACTTGTTAGCTGAAAGAAATAGAGGATATTTTGATGCCAAAAATATTTTTGCACTAAATATGATGAGTTCACCTGGTGCAGGAAAAACAAGTTTGCTCGAAAAAACAATTACTGACCTCAAAAACAAACATTCATTTTTTATTATCGAAGGTGACCAACAAACAACTAACGATGCTCAAAGAATAAATGCTGTTGGTGCACCTGTAGCTCAGATAAATACAGGTAATGGTTGCCATTTAGATTCTGAAATGATTAACAAAGCTGTTAAAAAACTTGAAGTTGAAGATAATTCTATTGTTATAATCGAAAATGTAGGAAATTTGGTCTGTCCTTCGCTTTTCGACCTTGGCGAATCAAAACGCGTTGTTATTATAAGTGTTACCGAAGGTGACGATAAACCTGCAAAATATCCAACAATGTTTCAAACAGCAGATATTTGCATAATTAATAAAATTGATTTGTTACCATATGTTGATTTTGATGTTAATAAAGCTAAGGAATATGCATCGAAAATAAACCATCATTTGAAATTTTTTGAACTTTCAGTAAAATCTGGCGAAGGTGTTGAAGAGTGGTACAATTGGCTATCAACACATATGGGAAGCTAAGGTCTTATTCCTATTTAATACTGCTTACATAAGGAGTTTCAAACTTAGTGTTTTATCAAAAAAAGTTCGACCTGTGCAATCAAAAGCCAGATAGAACGAACTATTTAAACCCACAACAATAGTTGTGGGAAAATAGCAAAATAAAGTCTTCAACCTATTTAATGTGGCTTACGTGTTTCTGTATACGAATGTATTACAGTTGATTGGATAAATACGAATATCGAATTTTTTTGTAAGACTACTTAATTATTGACTCTGTATATTATTTCTTATTAATATACTCTAAACGGTTATAGTTTTAACATTAACAAACTGTTGTCAATTGTTAATCAAAGTATTGTACCATTGAATAATTGTACCATTTAAAGTATAGCTCTGATATTAAAATGCTTTTTGTAATATTTTGCGACTTATTTCCAGAGTCAAATCTCTTGTTTCTGACATTGCAGTAAGTCCATGTTTTTTAAGTGCATTTACAATGTTATCAATTTCATTGGTTTTAATATTATAGTCTGATAGATGAGTTTTAATACCCAAATCTTCAAAAAAATCGCGAGTTTTATTAATAGCTAAATCAATTTTACTATCATCATCTCCTTCAGTAATATTCCAAACACGTTTTGCATATTGAAGTAATTTTTCTCTTTTTTGCTCTTTCCTTACTTGCCAAATAGCAGGTTGCAGAATAGCAAGTGTTTTTCCATGGTCGATACCAAATAATGCTGTAAGTTCGTGACCAATCATATGTGTTGTCCAATCTTGCGGAACTCCTGCACCTATCAAGCCGTTAAGTGCCATTGTAGCACACCATACAAGATTTGCTCTTGCATCGTAGTCTTCAGGATTATCAATTGTTTGTCTGCCTATTTCTATAAGAGTTTGCAAAATACCTTCGGCGGTTCTATCTTGAAATCGAGCATCAACTGGATATGTAACATATTGCTCAACAACATGTATGAAAGTATCAACAATTCCATTAGCAACTTGAATAGCAGGTAGTGTATATGTTAGTTTAGGATCAAGTATAGAAAATTTAGGATACAACAATTTGTTAGAAACAACATGTTTTCCATGATTATATGTAATTACTCCACCACTATTCATTTCCGAACCAGTTGCCGGCAAAGTTACAACTGTACCAATAGGCAAACTTTTTGAAACTTTTGTTTGTGAATATCCGGGTTTAAACAAATCGGTAGAATTGCCATTATAATTTATTGCTAAATTTATAAATTTTGTTCCATCCATTACAGAACCTCCTCCAACTGCAAGTAGAAAATCAATATTTTCTTTTTTCGCAATTTCTACTGCTTTTATAAGAGTCTCATACTTTGGGTTTGGCTCAATTCCTCCAAATTCAATAGTTTTACGATTTTTTAAATTTTGTTTAACTTTTTCTAAAGTTCCAAATTTTTTAATACTTCCTCCTCCATACAGTATTAGTACTTTTGCTTCTTTGGGAATTAGATTATCTAATTCGCCTAATCTGTCTTGTCCAAACACTATATGTGTTGGATTATGGAAATCAAAATTTTTCATATTTTAATAATTTAGTAAGATTTTCAAACTAATTTTTATATTGTTTATATTTGATATAAGTAGCTTACAAACGTTTTTCGCTATTTATTTTTTGTTAAAATGTCAATTGAGTTATAACGCACAAGGCTTGGTGGTAGACTTTTGAGCATGTTTTTATGCGATGTGAAGCAGCTCAAAAGACTCCTCATGTTAAGCATATTTGTTCTGTCATATAGTCTGAAAACTCTATCTTTTCAAGTTTTACTTCTATAAATCGTTCCATTTTTTTTGAAGAATAATCTTCTACAATCCATTTTTTTATTAGTTCAAAAGCTGTTTTTTCGGAATGTGGTGTGAGTTGAAGTGATATTACTAATTCTTTCGCTTCAATATCATCTGTATCAAATTTATCTATCCATGACGAAATTTCTAAATCTTTTGGATTTGGTTCTTCTTGTATTATTCTTATTGCTTTACCTGTTTTTGCAAAATGATAATTAATAATTGGGTTACCGTTAAAAAAATCTGTTCCGTCACCAAAAGTTGAATTTAAGTATGGTTTTGCCCCAGATATTCTATTACAGTAAAATATTTCATTTATTTTAATCTCCCAGTAATCTCTGCAAACTTGATATATTAGTTTTTCGGCATTTTTCATTTATCGCTTTACACTTTTGGGATTTAAAACCTTATTTTTTTTGTTTTAACCTTAGTAGAAATAAA
>JAOZVK010000574.1 GCA_029938185.1 Bacteroidales bacterium
ATTTTGTAAATTATTAGTTTTTATAAGCCCAGTATTGGACATTATTTTATTTTTTGACAGGATTTACAGGATTAACAGGATTGATTTTTATCCTGTTACAAAACACCTGATAAACAAGACTGTCCAACTTCTGACGGGTAGCCAGAACTCACAAAAACAGTTCTTTTTTTCAAAAACAATTGCAAGTTGAAAGTATAGCTAAAAAAATATTAAAAATGAAACTTGCCCAATATTCGATATTCGACATTTTATATTCTATATAAATCTTTCATTTTAATTTGCCATTGTTTTTGTTCAATTTGACGCTTTTTGTGAGTTCTGAATTTAGATTTACAAATTGTTATTTTACTATTTTTTATAAATCCGAAAATAAATTTACATTTTAAGATTTTACTTTTTAAAACCCTGACAAGATAGCTGTCTCGTCCTATCGGACTTTTGATTGCATATTATCAGAATGTTAATATAATGTGTAAGTACTGTTACAAAAGTTTTTCGACATCCACACCTATTCATAACTTACTGATTATATTTCCTTTGTATTAATTCGTAAGCAACTATATACAGGTCGAAGACCTTACTTAATACGACCACAACCTACTCCATTGGCATCTTCCCACTTTATATTAACCGAATAATCATAAGAAATATCAGATTCTCCATCGCTACAAGCTTCTTTTTTAATTGTAATTGTCCAAATATAGCCTTTATCTAAATCAGTAATTGCTTTAATTTGAATTTTATTATCTGAAATTTTAGTTATAATTTCTTTACTATAGTAATGTACTTTGTATGATTCTTCTCCAATATTATTTTTAAATACAATATGTTTATCTTTAAAATCCATACTCCAATTTATATCTTTTCTTCCAAAAAATGTTGCATTCTTTAAATCATTTAGAGTAATTCCTTTTTCGCTGGTAGATTTCAAACTGGGGTTTGGCTTACAAAATTTATCCCATATTTTGCTTGCATAATCTTTTAGTTCTTTATCTGCGTTTTTAAATGAAGGGTCAATGTTTTTGGCTCCACCCATTTTATAATCAGGAATATACGAATCGCCTCTAATGGCATATTTTTCGCCATTTTCTAACAACATTAGTTTTGTTGGTACTGGTGTTAATTCCGATGCACACAACATTTTATACATAAAAGTTATTTCGGCATATCCATTTTTGTTCAAATCGGTTATTGATATAGATTTTTTGTAGAAATCTACCTCTAAATTAAATGGAGGATTACTACATCCTTTTTGATTTCCATCTTGCACCATTCTAACGAGTTTATAACTGGTTTCGGAACCTGCAAAATGATAGGCTTTTAAATAGGTATAAGCATTACCGCAATATTCACAACCTTCAACTTTCATATCTACAAATTTACTCTCCATTGTAAAAACAAGTTGATTTAATCCAGCTTTATCTTTCCATTTGTAACCATACAGTAAATCTCCTTTTATACCATCTAATTTACTCACAATAGATTTATCGAATGTCAATAATTCAAACCCAGTATTACTTTCGTTCGGGTTTACTTCTTCTGATAGTTCTTCTTCCGATTCTTGTTTTGATTTATCGGTATCTCTATTTTCAGTATTTCCACAACTGAAAATCAATATACTTAGTAGAATTACTACTATTAAATTTACTTTTTTCATTTTTATAATATTTATTAATTAAAACTTTTGGAGTTTATTTATGCACAAATTATTTTTTCTATACACCACAATAAATTGTGGTGTTATTCTTATCCAGACAACAATTAGCGTATCCAGTTATTAAACATAATCTATATATCATACTCATAATAAAAGTATAAAATTAAATGTTTTGTTGTGGTTTGAAACATGTTACATATTTTTACTCATATGCATTGTATGTTATTATAAGTACTGTTACAAAAGTTTTTCGACATTTACTTATTCATAACTTACAGATTAAGTTGCTTTTGTATTAATGCGTAAGCAACTATAAAATAGGTCGAAGACCTTATTTTTTTATTGCAACGAAAAATCAATAACATAACTGCCTACTGTCAGTGTGGCTTCAAGCTGGGCTTATAAAAATTAATAAATTACAACAATATTATTAGTTCTAATTTTATTCTTTTTTTTACTGTGTTGCTTTTGCCCTTTTAGGCAAAAAAACTTAAATAAGCTATTTTTGCTCGTATTTTTATAAGACCAGCTCACAGCAGTTATACACTCTAAACTGTTATAGTTTTAATATTAACAAACTTGGTATCAATTATTAATCAAAGTATTGTACCATTGTATCATTGAATAATTGTACCTTTTAAAGTATATTTAATAAGAATCATTCTGAATAAATACCTTCAATTTCTATTAGTATTTTATAGACAGTTTCCATATTTCCCTCTTTATTTCGGCGCATCCAAAAAGACACATCAGGTGAGTTGAACATTGTTGATTCTCTATTTAATTCAAAATGCTTGCAAATTATTTCAGACAATTCATTTGCAGTAAAACCATAGGCATTGTTAAATTTTTCAAATACTTTTTGTCCACCTATATTTACAAAACGTCCAGTGGCTGTATCAGCATGTGCATATGCTTCAGTTAATAGTTTTTTGTAATTTTTGATTTCAATTATAGCATTATAAGTTATAATTAAACTATTAACTTTTCTTTCTACACCAGAATTTTGATATAATTCAGGTTTTATAATATTTTTAATCATTGGTTTAAAGTAGTCGAAAATCGTATTAATATTTTCAGAACTTCTATCAATTCGATAAAGAGAATATGCAAGCAATTTTTGATTTTCCGAATGCTTACCCTCACCTTTGTAATATCCTTTATGACGCTCATTTTCATCAATAAAATCTGGTAGTGCATTGTAGATAAACCAAAAATAATTGGTTTCTAAACTATTATTAACAGGATTTTTATTTCCGAATAAAGAAGAGTGTAAATACTCATGTAGAGGCTGAAAGTTTTTATCGGTTATTGTACTTAAATCTTCAGTCTTAAATATTTTTTTAAGTTTACTTTGTTTTTCTGTTGGTAAATCAAAATATTTTGTTTTAATTTTTACTTTTGGTGGTTCTGTACACATTGTTACTACAATAGCAATTAGTATTATTGCTATAATTGAGTTTTTTTTCATAACTTTTTATTTTTAAAAAAAACGGATATTATCAATCTACCCGTCTTACATGTTAATTAGAAAATGATGAATTATAAATTATGAATTATGAATTACGAATTATGAATTACGAATTATGAATTATGAATTACGAATTACGAATTGGTTTACACTTAGCTATCCCGCTTTACGTGGGTAGCCAACAATTGTTCATTATTAATTAGTGTGCGTCCATAAAGTTAGTAATTTTATAGGTCATGCCTGGGCTTATAAAAATTAATAAATTACAACAATATTATTAGTTCTAATTTTATTCTTTTTTTTATTGTCTTGCTTTTGCCCTTTCAGGGCGTTTTTGCTTACGAATACATTTACACATAGGGCGTTGCCCCATGTTAATGCTTATGCCCTTTC
>JAOZVK010000575.1 GCA_029938185.1 Bacteroidales bacterium
TGAACCATTGAACCATTGAACCATTGAACCATTGAACCATTGAACCATTGAAAATCTTAGTACTGTAATTCTCCCACCCCTTGTCTGATTATTTCAGGTTCTTCATTTGTACAATCAACTATTGTTGATGCTACATTTTTTCCAAATCCAGCATTAATAACAATATCTACTCTATTTCTATATTTTTCATATATTAGCTCGGGGTCAGTAGTATATTCAATTATTTCATCTTCATCACGTATTGATGTTGATAATATTGGATTACCTAATTCTCTAACAATTTCTCTAGCAATATTATTATCAGGTATTCTAATACCTACGGTTTTCTTTTTATTTTTCAATAGTTTAGGTATTTTGTTATTAGCTTGAAGAATAAATGTAAATGGACCAGGTAAATTTTTTTTCATTAATTTAAAAACAGTATTATTTACTTGCTTAGTATATTCTGATAAGCTACTTAAATCTTTACAAATAAAAGAAAAATGTGCATTTTTTATATTAATACCTTTTATTTGTGCTATTCTTTCTGCTGCTTTATGACTTCTCATATCACATGCTAAACCATAGATTGTATCTGTTGGATATATTATTATTCCTCCTTTTCGAAGTGTTTCAGCAGCTTTTTCGATTTGTTTTACACTTGGATTTTCTTCGTATAACTTTAGTAACATTTTGTTTTTGTATTTAGAAAAGTCTTCGACCTATTTAATGTTGCTTATGTATGTTCAAATTACAATTTAAAAGACAAAAGTATAAAATATTATTATGTTTTGTTTATTATAGATAACAAAAATAAAATTCGACCTAATTTTATACATGGTTTATTATTAAAAAATCCGATAGAATGTTCTATTTTTAACCAACAAACCAAAAGTTGAAAGTTTAGTTCCTTTTTTATTTTCAATAGGCTTATACTAAGAATGTTATAATAATAAATAGAATTGACATTTTTTTGAAATCATCCAGTTTTTTTCAAATTATTGCAGAATAATTGAACTATCATAAAAAAATATTATGTTAAAAAACACCAATCCCATATTTATATATATTTTAGCATTGTGTTTGTATAAAAAGATATATCTTTACGTTTATTGAAATTTATAGACTGTGAATAAAAGGCTCTATAAATAATCTAACAAAAGTTTTTCGACATTTACATTTTCTTAAACTGCGTATTGTTAGAGTGTTAAATGAATGCGCAAGCCACATTAAAATAGGTCGAAGACCTTAAGCCAAAAATTACTAATGAAAAAATATAATCCGTATATAAAAATTATAACTAACAAGTTAAATACTCTTTTTCTAATTATCTTTATTGGAATGGGTGTAATAACATATATTTCGTTACGATGGAATTTAAATGAAGTAGAGAGAAATATAGATGAAGTTGTAAAAAATCAAGCAAGAGCTTTTTTTAGTGAAATAATTTCAACAAGAGCATGGAATGCTGGACATCATGGTGTATATGTTCCTGTTACAGAAAGAATTAAACCAAATAAGTATTTAGAAATAAAGGATAGAGATGTGTATACCACAGATAGTGTTTTATTGACAAAAATTAATCCTGCTTTTATGACAAGGCTTATATCCGAAATTTCAGAACAAAAAGATGGAATTAAATACCATATTACCAGCCTCAAACCAATTCGCCCAGCTAATGAAGCAGATGAATGGGAAAGGAAAGCATTATCTGAATTTGAATTAGGAGTAAAAGATATTTTTCAATTAATAAAAAAAGACAGTATATATAGATTTATGGCACCTCTATATGTTAATAAAGTATGTATGAAGTGTCATGCAAAACAAGGTTATAAAATTGGAGATATAAGAGGTGGGATAAGTATAAACATACCTGGAAAAAAATTTTATAAGCCAGTGAAGAAACAAAAAAAACAGATTGTGTATATGCATATTTTGGTTCTCGTATCATCAATATTTATGACAATTGTTTTTATTATAATAATTAATATTCAATTTATAAAAATCAATAAACGAAATATCTTATTAAGTTCTCAAAAGAAACAAATAACAATAAAAAGTAAAGAATTGCATGATGCAAATTCTAAAATTTTAAGAAATAACATGCAATTAGAACATCAATCAGTTAAAATAAAAAAATCATACCATAATTTGGAATTGCTAAGTGATATTGGCAAGAAAATAGTTTCACTTCTCACAGTAGAAGATATTATTACACAGGCTTATGATAATATAAAAGAACTAATGGAGGTTTCTTTTTTTGCAGTAGGTGTATATAATAAAGAAAAAGATAGAATAGAATTTCCTGGAACAATTATGGATAAAAATGTGCTTCCGAGTTATTCTTATGAAACCTCAAGACCAAATTCACTTTCGGCATGGTGTTTTTTGAACAAAAAAGAAATTTATATAAATAACCTTAAAAAAGAATATAATAAATATTTAAATACATATCCAAAGTTACGTTTCGAAGCTCAATCGTTTTTATATTGTCCTTTACAAATAAAAAATGAAATAATAGGAACAGTAACCGTGCATCATGAAAAAACAAATTTTTTTACAGAATTTCAGCTTTTTGCATTGCGAAATATTGCAGTTTATATATCTTTAGCTCTACAAAATGCTGACTCCTATAGAATGATAGAAAAACAAATGGTTGTGATTGATGATAAAAATACACTATTGCAGTCGAGCATAAAATATGCTCATAATATTCAAAATGCAATGTTTTTGAGCAAAGAAGTTTTTAAAGAAAAATTTAATACCGAAATTTTATATATACCAAGAGATATTGTATCGGGTGATTTTTATTGGGCAGCAGAAATTGAGAATCGTGAAACAAAAAATAAAATAAAATATATTGCAGCAGTAGACTGTACAGGACATGGAGTGCCTGGTGCTTTTTTATCTGTAATAGGACATAATTCATTAAATCAAATAACCATTGATAGACGTATAGTTGAACCTAGTAATATTTTATACAAACTTAATGAGAAAGTAGTAGCATCTCTAAATCAAGAATATTCCGATAATAGAGATGGCATGGATGTGTGCCTATGTTCGATAGAAGAGTTAAAAAATGACAAAAGAAAAATTGTTTTTTGTGGTGCAAAACTACCTTTGTTTTACTATAAAAAGAGTAGTGGAAAAGTTGAATATATAAAAGGTAGTACAAAAACTATTGGCGGATTTTATTTTAAGAAACAAAAATTCAAAGATGTTGAATTTATAGCTGAGAAAGGTGATATATTGTATCTTGCTACTGATGGTTATACGGACCAGGATTCTCAAGAAAAAAAACGTTTTAGTAGAGCCAAGTTTATTCAATTGATTGATGAGATTGTAAAATACCCAATAGATAAACAAATCAAAATAATGAATGAAATTTTTGTATTGCATTCAAAAAACAAACCGCAAAGAGATGATATTACCAATATGATTATTCAATTATAAGGTCTTCAACTGGGGTGTTAATAATTGAGGGTTTTTAGCCCTGAAAAATCATGCATTTTTTGTTCCTTTTTTTATACTTAATT
>JAOZVK010000117.1 GCA_029938185.1 Bacteroidales bacterium
ATTAAGGTTTAAAATAAAAAATAAGGTTTTTAAGAATAAAAAAAGTGTCAACTATTTTTTGTAATTTATGAAAAATGCCGAAATTTCGAATTATAAATTACAAATTGGTTTACACCTAGTATAAGTATCTTACAAAAAATAAATCGAAAAGTTGTTTTTTAACAATTCCTAATGTTTATAAAAACAATATTTTTTTTATTTATAAACAGTTATTATATTTACTATATTTTTAAAAAATTTAATTTAATATTTTATTATATTTACCTAATGTAAAGTTACTAAGGAAATGACGAATTATAAACTACGAATTGGTTTATACCTAATTATAAGTATCTTAAAAAAAAAGATCGGAAAGTTATTTTTTAACGATTCCTAATATTAGTATCCATCTATAAAGTCAATAAAATTGCCGACTTTATGGACGCACACTAATTAACATAAGTTTTACAATAAGTATTAGCAACATTAAATCAATATGCCCAAGAAAAAAATATTAATCGTTGAAGATGACAAAATGTTATGTACAATATTTGAAATGTTCATAAAAGAATTAGGACATGATTTATTAGGTATTTCACAACAAGGCAAAGAAGCTATTGGAATTTGTAATGTCGAAAGACCTGATATAATATTGATGGACATTCATTTAGATGGCGATATGGATGGTATAGAAACTGCAAAAAAAGTTCAAGAATCTTTTGATATTCCTATTATATTTATATCAAGTGATATTGAAGAGCAAACTGTTCAAAATGCAATTCATACCAATACTTATGGATTTCTAGTAAAACCTGTGTATAAAACAACACTAGGAATTGCCATTGAATTTGCTTATTCTAAACATAGGTTTGATAGAAATAAAATATCTAACATTTTTTAATTCATTAGTTTATACTAAACTATTTTTTTAAGATATTTACAATAATTATCATTTACGATTATTAAGTAATAATTTGTGATTTATGTGTTTGAAATTTGTCAAATTACTAAAATTAAGTCATAAATTATAATCAATACAATCGTGTGTTTATAATTTATTCATATTAGTTACGCAAGTGTATGTATAATTATTTTTACATATTTCATATAAAATTTGTCTTTTAAGTTATAGTTATTTATATTTCGTCCGAAAACCCTAAAAAATTATAATATTAGAATTACATAAAATGGTAAAGGAATACAAAATTGACAATTTAGATAAAAAAATACTTTCTTTTATATCAGAAAATGCTCGAATTCCTTTTCTTGAGGTTGCAAGAGAATGTGGAGTATCTGGTGCAGCAATACATCTACGAATACAAAAATTATTGGATACAGGAGTAATTCTTGGTTCACAATTTAATATAGTACCTACAAAAATTGGATACAGCACATGTGCATATATGGGAATATATTTATCTAAAGCATCTGAATATGAAAATGTTGTAAAATATTTATCAATGATACCTGAAATAGTAGAATGCCATTACACAACTGGAGAATATACTATTTTTATCAAAGTATATACAAAAAATAATGAACATTTAAAAACAATACTTGCTGATAAGTTACAACTAATTGATGGAATATCAAGAACTGAAACATTTATTTCACTTGAAGAAAGATTTAAAAAACAGTTACCCATTTTGTAATTTATGAATATGGTATATTTATTGCTATAATGTTAATAAAACATAAATTTATTAAATATAACATTGTAGATAAAAATAAATTTATAAATAAAACATCTCATATGATTAGAATATAAACGACTATTAATGTTTAGTTTGTAAGACATTATTAATTATTTTTTAATTAATGAAATAGTAAATATTTAGATTTTTTTTTTTTTTCAAAAAATATAGTTACATTCGGATTTAATAAAATTGTGTGAAGTTGAAAGTTATTAAAATCATAAATCATTTAATTTATTAAGTTAAGGTCTTCGACCTATTTATAGTTGCTTACGCATAAAACAACATGCATTTAAGAAATTAAACTTTATACAAAATATTGTATAATTTTTGTAAAATTGCTTAAACAATTATTACTTAATTTGGAATGAGATAAAATATATTAATAATCTCATGGATATAAACAAACAAGACGAACAATTAGATTTAGTATTTAGACTATTTGAAAGTACACAGTTAGAAAACCTTGAATATATTTTTCGAGGTAATTTTAGTACTGGTATAACTGACAATATTTTAGCCCTTGCTGAAAAAAACCTTGATGAAGAGGGAGACAAACGAAAAATAAAGAAAAGGGTTTACTTTATTATGGTTGAGGGACTTCAAAATATTACAAGGCATCAGGATAATCTTTTAGAAAAAAAACTAAAAAAACCAGGTCTATTTGTAATACAACGAAAAAATAATAGTTATTACATTACAACTGGTAATTTAATTCGTGTCGAAAATATTGAAGAACTAAAAGGACAACTAAATAAAATCAACAGTTTAGAGGCTGTAGAACTAAAAAAATATTATAGACAAATTCTTGAAGAAGGAAGAATGTCTGAAAAAGGAGGAGCTGGTCTTGGATTAGTTGAAATTGCTAGAAAATCAGGTAAAAAGCTTGCTTTCGATTTCAAAACAATTAACGAAAATTTTTCTTATTTTTACTTACACACTCAAGTACCTACGGGGGTAATTGATAATAATGATAAAAAAAACGAAACTCAAAATACATCTTTAGATAATATTAAAAAACTACATATAACATTAGATAACGAAAATATATTACTGAATTTTAGTGGAATTTTCAATCAAGAAAACCTGATAAACCTATTAGGTATTATAGAAAAACAAATGAAGGGTACTATAATACTAAAAATGAAAGTATATAAGGTAATGGTTGAAATGCTTCAAAATATTGTAAAACACGCTAATAACTACTTACACAATAATATTGTCGGACACTATGGTATTTTTTTTATTAGTGAAAAAGAAGAAGAATTTGTTCTAACAACTGGAAATTACATTGATAATTCAAAAGTTGAAATGCTTAAAAATCATCTTTACGATGTTAATAATCTTAACATGAAAGGACTAAATGCATTTTACAATCAAAAACTATTCGATGGTCAAGAAAATAAAACAAAAGGCTTGGGTATAATTGATATGAGATTAAAAAGTGAAAAAAAATTCACTTATAAATTTAACAAAGTTGATGAAAATAATTCATTTTTTGCATTTCAAATATGTATTAGAAAACAAAAAAATAAAGCAAAATCCTTAATGGTTGAAGCTAGCGAATCAACACCCGATATATATTTATGTCCAGAAGAGGGTATATTTATAATTTCAAATGAATCATATCCCGAAGATGCTGTAAAATACTATAACCCAGTATTTGAATGGTTTGAAAGCTATATTAAAAACCCTAATTCGTTAACTTCATTTGAATTTAAATTTAAATATTACAACACATCATCTGCAAAGCAAATTGCAAAGATTATGAATGTGCTTGAAAAACTTTCGTCAAAATCGAAAGTTAAAGTTAAATGGTATTATTCGAAATCTGATATTGATATGTATAACGATGGACTTAGATACAAAGAAAATCTTGATTTAAATATTAAGTTAATTGAAGATGTTTAATTTAACTTTTTTAAAATAGCTACTGAAACAAGTCATAAGTTTCTGTATTATTTAGACAATATTTACATGTTTAAAATATCCTGTTAATCATGTAAATCCTGTCAAATTATTATATTTGTAAACTTAATCAATTTATGTCTTAATACACTTTCCATTTTAAAATCAGAATATTCAAAACTTCAATACCAAAAAAAACACATTAAACACTATGGCTAATACATTAATTATAAACTTTATAAACACAAATAAAAATGGGAATACCACGATTATTTAAAACACCTCAACACAAACGTTTTAGTTACAAATCAATATATTATAATGAAGAAAAAGAAGACTTAAAAAATAGAATAGAAGAGGCAAAAAATGAAATTATTATTGAAAATAAAAATAATATAAAACACTCTTCAAAAATAAAAGGACAATTCAAAAGACCCTTTCAAAGTCCTTTTTATCAAGAAAATAAACAATCTAATACAAGACTAATACTAATTGCTATTGCTTTATTTATATTAGCATATTATCTTTTTTATTATTAACTAATATTATTTACGAATGAGATATACAATTTTGGCTGTAGATAAAGAAAAATTTATTTTGTCATTTATAAAAAATGCATTAGAACTTGATACTCAAAATTATAATGTCATTACAGTTGAAAATTGTTCAGATGCACTTCGAAAAGCAAAAGAAGAAAAAGTTGATGTTGTGATTGTTGATTTTGACACTTATCAATATAATGATTTAAATATCATTCAGAAATTTAAGGAAGATATAGACACAAATTGGATACCCATTATTGCAATGACTTCGACTGAAAATTTCCCAAAAGCTTTCGAGGAGGGTGCTATTGATTTTTTAAGAAAACCTATTGATAAAACAGAACTTATTATTAGAGTAAAATCAACACTATCAATGTTTAAATTGATAAATGATATAATCTCTCAATCTGATAAACTTGAGATACAATCAAGTGAATTAGAGAAACAAAAATTTGAAATTGAAGAAGCTAGAAACAAATCGGAAAAGTTATTACTTAATATACTACCATACGAAATTGCGGAACAGCTTAAATACAAAGGTTCGGTAAAAGCAAAAAATTATAGATTAGCTAGCATATTATTTACAGATTTTGTTGGATTTACTAGAATCTCGGAATCTCTAACACCTCAGCAAATAATCAAAGAATTAAGTATATATTTTGGCGAATTCGACCAAATTATTGATAACCATTTTATTGAAAAAATTAAAACTATTGGAGATGCATATATGTGTGTTGGAGGACTACCACTGAGAAACAAAAGTAATCCGATAGACACAGTTTTGGCAGCCTTAGAAATGCAACAGTTTATGAAAAATTCTAATATTGAAAGAATTAAAAATAACCAAACAGTTTGGAATTTACGTATTGGTATTCACACAGGTAGAGTTGTAGCTGGAGTAATTGGAAAAAAAAAATTTGCATATGATATATGGGGCGATGCTGTAAATACTGCCAGTAGAATGGAAAGCGGAGGTGAGCCTGGAAAGGTAAATATATCTGATAAAACATATCAATTTATTAAAGACTATTTTGACTGTACATATAGAGGAAAAATCAAAGTAAAAAATAAGGGTGATATTGATATGTATTTTGTTAATGGTTTGAAGGAAGAGTATTGCAAAGTAAATAATAATTTATTACCAAATATTAATTTTTTAAAAATCCTATCCGAATATTAATTTTTTCTTTTCTCAAGCATTTTGTGGAGTGCGTATCTCTTTAATGAACAATCATATATATATGTATGTTAAGTAAAGTTCAAAAAAAAACAATATTTTTGCAGCGTTTTTAGTTTCTAGTAGGTCTACATTTTAGAAACTAATTTTTTATAAACTTAAAATTACTTAATTATGAAATTTAATCTATTAAAGATTTTTGTATTTTTATTCGCAATTAGTGTATTTACAATGTCATGCGATGAAAACTTATTGGACAATACTCTTGATGAAGAGGATTTAGTTGATAATACAGATTCGGAAGATGCTGATTCTGATGTGTTTGCTATAGTTGGAGATGCTACAGGTGGAAAAAAAGCTGGTGGATGTACAAAAATAACATGGGATAATGAAACTGGATACCCAAGAACTGCTACTATTGATTATGGAAACGGTTGTATAGAAGCTAATAAATTCAGAAAAGGAAAAATTACAGTTAAGCTTACTGGTCCTTGGAAAACTGTAGGTTCTGTTGCAACAGCTACTTATGAAAATTATACTGTTAAATCTGCAGAAAACGGTCTTAAAACAAAAATAATAAGCGGAACAACAATAATTACTTGTAAGGCGGCTAATGCAGATACAAAAACCTACAAATACGAAATAGTAACCGATAGCAAAATAGCACAAGGAGATAAATCAAATGCTTGGAAAGGTACTCTTGAGATTGATGCTGAATATATTGGTGCAACGGTAACCAAAGTTACTACTAATGGTGAAACAACAGGCACAACCAGAAGCGGAAAAGCATATACTAAAGAAGTTACTAATCTTGTAAAGGAATTTGGTGATGACAAGTGTAAATATTTTACAGCAGGAACAATGAAAACAACTATTGGCGAAGGTGGATATACACTTGATTTTAATACTAATAAATGTGGTGAAGTGAGCTACAAGTATAATGGAATAACTGGAACACTTGATTTAAATAAATATAACAACTAATTAATTAATATTATTCTTTATTTTAAGAACCTTTTATTTTTAAAAGGTTCTTTTTTTTTGTTATTCGAGCCTTTTTATGTTGTCAAAGTATAAATATTTTTAGGCATTTTTAAAAGTGAACCACAATTTAAATATGAAAAATAAAAATTTTGTGTAAATTTGCATAAAAATCTGGCACATTAAGCCTTTTGATGTTACTAACAATTTTGCGAATCAACAAAATATAAATGTCTAAAAACTTATATCAGACAACTTAATACATAAAAATTATGGGATTACTATTTAAAATAATCATTATTGGAATATTGATTTATTATTTAATAAAAATTGTTTTTAAAACTTTTAGACCATCTTTAACACGATTTTTTTTCAAATTTTTAGAAAAGCAGTTTAATAAATTTTTTATAAATGGCGATAATAAAGAAGGTGAAATACTAGTAAATAAAAAAAATAATACAAATAAAAAAGACTATTCTGGAAAAGGAGAATACATTGATTATGAGGAAGTAAAAGATTAATAAATAATCTATAATTTTAATAAACTATTGTATATACTGTAAACGGTTATAAACTTGCATTATTAATTACCTAACTCCAACTTTGACAAAGTTTTAAACTTTGTTAAAGTTAAATTCACAACCGTTCTAAGTATATATCCTCAGCTACCCACGTAAAGTTGAACAGTATTGTTTATCAGGCATTTCGTAACAGGATAAAATCAATCATGTTAATCCTGTCCAAAAAAATAATAATGTCCAATCGACATTTACTTATTCATAACTTTATGATTAAGTTGTTTTTATATTAATGCGTAAGCAACTATACGAAGACCTTATAAACGTGTAGCCATATCCTCGCTATAATAGCTTGTTTTTTAATGGATAATCAATATTATAATGTAATCCTCGACTTTCTTTCCTGTGTTTTGCCATTTTTATAATAATATATGCAATATTTATAGCATTTCTTAATTCACATAATTTTAGTGATACAGTTGAGCGTTCAAATAATTGTTCGGTTTCTTTATATAAAATCTCTAATCTAAGCAATGCTCTTTTTAGGCGTAAATTAGAACGAACAATTCCTACATAGTTTGTCATAATTTGCTGTAATTCTTTGAACTCCTGTGTAATCAAAACCATTTCTTCAAGGTTTGATGTACCTTCGTCGTTCCATTTAGGAATATTAAAATTATAATCAATTTCGTTAATTACACTAATAGCATGTCTTGCTGCTTTATCGGCATATACAACAGCTTCTAATAATGAGTTTGAAGCAAGTCTGTTTGCACCATGCATTCCGGTTGATGAAGTTTCGCCGGCTGCATATAAAAACTTAATTGATGTTTGTGCTTGATTATTAACCTTTACACCACCGCACAAATAATGTGCAGCCGGAACAACTGGTATAAAATCTTTTGTAATATCAATATCTAAAGATAAACATTTTTGGTATATTTTTGGGAAATTCATTATTAGTTTGTCGCTACTAAGATGGGTACAATCTAAATAAACAAAATCATCGCCTCTTATTTTCATTTCATTATCAATTGCCCTAGCAACAATATCACGAGGAGCCAAACATGCTCTTTTATCATATTTCAACATAAACTCTGAGCCATCCGATGTTCTCAAAATAGCTCCAAAACCACGAATAGCTTCAGTTATTAAAAAAGAAGGTCTTTCGCCAGAATTATATAAAGAAGTTGGGTGAAATTGAACAAACTCCATGTTTTCAATCAATCCCTTTGCTCTGTAAACCATAGCAATTCCATCACCTGTTGCCACCTTAGGATTTGTAGTTGTATGATATACATTACCTATTCCTCCTGTAGCCAAATAAGTTGTTTTGGCTAAAACTGTTTTTATTTTGTTACTATTTATATCATACAAATATATTCCATAACATTCTATATCAGTATGATGTCTGATAACAGAAAAACCCAAATGATGCTGTGTAATTAAATCAATTGCAAAATGAAATTCTATAACCTCAATATTATGATGTTTTTTTATTTGTGCAATCAATGCTCTTTGAATCTCATTTCCAGTATGGTCTTTGTGATGTAAAACTCTATGTTCAGAATGTCCTCCTTCTTTTGCTAAATCAAATTTTCCATCAGGTTTTTTATCAAATTTTGCACCCCACTCAACTAATTTATCAATCTGCTTAGGAGCCTCTGAAACAATCATTTCAACAATTTCTTTATTACAAAGTCCGTCTCCTGCAATTAGAGTATCTTCAACGTGTTTCTTATATGAATCGGGACGATGAGTAACAGCAGCAATTCCGCCTTGTGCCAAATTAGTATTAGTTTCATCTATTTTTGTTTTGCTTATAATACAAACCTTACCATAATCAGCTACTTTTAGAGCATAACTCAATCCGGCAAGCCCTGAGCCAATTACAAGAAAATCGACTTTAATCATATATTTTTATTTAGATAGTTTTTTTAAGAATAATTTTTGTTTTAATTATTTTTCCGTTCCTATTTACTTTAATTCTTATTTTTCTTCCTGTACGACTTTGGAGAAGCAATACTATATTATTCAAACTGTAATTTATTGCTTTAATACGATTTATTGAAACTATCTGATCATCTTCCTTTAAACCAGCTATATAAGCTGGTGAGTTTTTTGTAACATTATGAATAACATAAATAGGAAGTTTGAGATATGGTTTTTTAAGCTCCATTCCGCTTAGGTTTAAGTTAAATTGTCTTTTAAAATTAGAGTTTGGTTTTATCAATATTCTACTCCTCGAATAGTCATATATAATATGAAACCTACTTAATATTCCTCCACCTATGCTTCCGTTTCTCCCTTTTATATCCTGAATAATTGAATTTCTAACAGCAAAAGAATCGGGAAAAGAGGTGATAGGATTTTCTAATTTAAAACCTCCAATATCAATACTTTTTACTCTTCCTTTTTTGCCATATATTTTACCATTTAATCCAAATCCAAGGTAGGTTTCAATATTTTTGTTAGGTATTTTAATTTTATTGCTTGAATTTTTAAATAACCATAAAGCATCACTTGAACCCGAATCAACTAAAAGTTTTACAAGCAATTCAGACTTATCTTCTAATACTACAGTTGCAAATATATATGGTTTATATTTGTGCATTACAATTGGTATTGTTTTAAACTTTCTGTATCGAAATTTCTTAGAATCAAAATACTTAGGATTGTGTAAAGTTATTATTTTTTTTAGGTAATTAATTTCTACAACAAAACTTTTAAAAATATCCGAACCAATTAATCCATTTACCATTATTCCCATTTGTGATGATAGACTTATCTTACCACTATTCAAAATATAGATAATCTGATTACTACCTACAATTCCATAACTGCTTAATCTATTTTGGTAAGAATGCCATACTTCTAAATCTTCTCCCTCTCCTAATCCTCTTATTTTCATCTTTCGAGCATAATTAAAAGGAATTGTTTTATTCTGTGATATTTCTGTTATCATTGTGGTTCGTAAACCTGAATCTAATATTAGTTTTATTGTATCTGAATTATTTATATAAAGAGGAATTATAATAAGGTTACTATTTAAATCAAAATTAAAACTTATATATCGTCTATTTGAATCAATAAAGCTAAATTTATTTGAATAATTTTGAGCATTTATTTCTATTAAAACTATAAAAAAGCAAACAATACTTATTATTTTTTTCATTGCAGAAGTTATTAAGGTCTTCGACTGGGGTGTTAATAATCAATAAATTTGTATCATGCTAATTTTATTCTTACATCTAAAATTTGTTAAAGAAACCTTATTTTTGAATTTTTAAACCTTAATAGAAATTAAAATGATGAAAATTTTAAACCTTATTACCTTATTAAAATCTCTGTTAATAAGGTAATAAGGTTTGTAAACAAGGCATATTTTGGTTTCTACTAAGGTTGATAATAAAAAATAAGGTTTTTTATAAACAATGAAATAATTAAGTATAAAAAAAGGAACAAAAAATGCATGATTTTTCAGTGCTAAAAACCCCCAATTATTAACACCCCAGTCTTCGACCTATTTTATACTATTAAATATGTATTGTAAATCAAACACTTACTATAATAAAATACGAAATTTTTTTTGTTATAGAATATAAGTTTTAGATCTTAGCATAGTTAAGTAGTCTAACAAAAGTTTTTTGACATTTACTTATTCATAAATTCTTGATTGAATAGTATTTGAACTAATGCGTAAGCAACTATAAATAGGTCGAAAACCTTAATAATGAAATAAAGAAAAAAAAATTACTATTTTGAAGTATATGGTGTATAGAGACTCAAAGAGTCAAGTTTTTTTAATACAGTTTTTCTATCAAGTTCTAATTGTTTTTTTAATAATTCAGTATTTTTAAACTTTATTTCATCTCTGACTCTGAATTTTAGTTTAATTATAATATCCTGATTATATATATTTTTGTTAAAATGAAATATATTTACTTCGATACTTCTTTTACCCGTACTATTTATTGTGGGTCTTATACCAATATTAAGCATTCCATAATATTTTTTATTATGGATAAGTACTTCAACTGCATAAACTCCATTTGCTGGAATTATTTTATTTTTATTGCTTATAAATATATTTGCAGTAGGAAAACCAAATTTTTGACCTATTTTGTCGCCTTCAATAACTTTACCACTTATTGCAAAATCATATGATAAGTAATAGTTTGCAAGTTCAATATTTCCTTTATTTATGGCATTTCTAATTTTAGTAGAGCTAATTTTAACATTGTCGGTAACTAAAGCATCAACTTTTATAACATTAAAATTGTATGGTTTGGTACATTTTGATAATGTTGCTATATCACCCTCTCTATCACGACCAAAACGATGGTCGTAGCCAACAACAAGATGTTTTATTCCAATTTTTTGCACTAAAATTTCACCTATAAATTCACAAGATGTCAGATTTGCAAAAGATTTTGTAAATGGATATATAATTAGATGTTTAATACCTATTTTTTTTAAAGTTTCAATTTTTTCATCTAAGGTATTAATTAATTTAAGTTGTGAAGAGTTTGGATTTAAAACTTGCCTTGGATGTGGATAAAATGTTAGTAGTACTTCTTCGCCCTCTAATCTTTGAGCTTCGCTCTTTAAAAAATTTAATATTTTCTGATGTCCTAAATGTACACCATCAAAAGTACCAATAGTTACTATCGGTTTTCTTATTTTAAAATTGTCTATATTTCTATAAATTTTCACAAAACTATTTTTTTATTATTATAGATTAGCACTTTATGCTATTGGGCTACACGTTTAATATTGGACATTATTTTATTTTTTTGACAGGATTAACAGGATTGATTTCTATCCTGTTATAAAACATCTGATAAACAACACTGTCCAACCTTACGAGGGTAGCCTGCTATTGTTATATTATTGATATTCTGATAAAAATACATTAAACAGATATTAATAATATGATAAAAAGACTCAAAAAGCCTGTTATATTAATGACTGGCAAATATATAAATTTAAAACATAAGAAATGAATTTTGGTAAATAGAGCTTTCGATTTAATAAATCACACAATATTAATACTTTGTAAATATGATAATTAAATGTTAATTATTAAAACGTTATTTATTAGCCAGATACATAGTACTTTAAAGATTTTATTGAAAAAAATGAAAAATTAAATTTTGTATCTATTTTTTAATGTTAGTAAGCATGTAAGGTCTTCGACCTATTTATAGTTGCTTACGCATTAGTACAAAGGTAACTTAATCAGCAAGTTATGAATAAGTAAATGTCGAAAAACTTTTGTAACAGTACTTAAGTAGTGTATTAAGACATAAATTGCTTAAGTTTATAAATGTAATAATTTGACA